>JAGHVA010000190.1 GCA_018064565.1 Candidatus Colimorpha onthohippi | reverse complement strand
ATACAAAACATTAAATATCATGAACGTAAACGAAATCATGGCCAATTTGGAGGCCAAACATCCTGGTGAGAACGAGTATTTGCAGGCAGTACGCGAAGTTCTCGAAACTGTTGTGGATGAGTACAACAAGCATCCCGAGTTTGAGGCGGCTAAGATTGTTGAGCGCATTGTCGAACCTGACCGTGTGTTCAAATTCCGCGTTGTATGGGTTGACGACAAGGGTCAGACTCAAGTAAACCTTGGCTACCGCGTGCAGTTTAATGCTGCTCTGGGTGCATACAAAGGAGGTTTGCGTTTCCACAAAGCCGTGAACGAAAGCATGTTGAAATTCCTCGGATTCGAGCAGATTTTCAAGAATAGCCTCACCAACTTGCCTCTCGGTGGTGGCAAGGGTGGTTCAGATTTTGACCCAGTTGGAAAGAGTGACGCTGAGATTATGCGTTTCTGCCAAGCTTTCATGTATGAACTTTGGCGCAATATCGGAGCAGACCAAGATAGCCCTGCTGGCGATGTTGGAGTTGGTGGTCGCGAGATTGGTTACCTCTATGGTGCCTACAAGAAGTTGGCTCGTGAGCACAGCACCGGTGCTTTGACTGGCAAGAGCTATGGTTGGGGCGGTTCATTGATGCGTCCTGAGGCTACTGGCTTCGGCGCCATGTACTATGTAGATCGCATGGTAAAAGAGAAGGGCGACACCATGAAGGGCAAACGTATTGCTCTGTCTGGTTTCGGTAACGTGGCTTGGGGTGCTGCTCAAAAAGCTACTGAGTTGGGCGCACAGGTTGTTGCTATTTCTGGTCCTGATGGCGTATGCGAGATTGAAGGTGGTATGAACAAGGAGATGTTCGACTACATGCTCGTAATGCGTGCTTCAAACCACAACAAAGTAGAAGAGATGGCTCAAAAGTTCCCTGGCAAAGCCAAATTTACGGCTGGTAAGAAGTCATGGAGTGTAAAATGTGATATCGCATGTCCAAGCGCATTCCAGAACGAGATGGACGAAAACGATGCCAAGATGCTTCTTCAGAATGGCGTAAAATATGTTGCTGAGATCTCCAACATGGGTTGCCAGCCTGCCGCTATCGCTACTATCCAAGGTGCGGGTGTTCCATTTGGTCCTGGTAAAGCTGTCAACGCTGGTGGTGTTGCAACCTCTGGCCTTGAGATCTGCCAGAATGCTGGTCACATCAACTGGACTGCAGAAGAGGTTGATGCCAAATTGTTCAAGATTATGAACGATATTTATGACCTTTGTGTCCAGTACGGCAAACAGGCTGATGGAAGCATCAACTATGTAAAAGGTGCTAACGTTGCTGGATTTATGCGCGTAGCCAATGCTATGATGGCTCAGGGTTTGATTTAATCTAACCTAACACATACCGTGGCAGAAGATCAGCCACAAAAAAAAAGTCCCTATATTGAAACTATAGGGACTTTTTTATGTGTTATTGGTATCTGCTAAACAATAATAGTTTCACGACAGTCGCTTTCTTTAGCCGACCCTAATGATTTCCAGAATACCCGCAGCCTACAAGTATCAACCGACAATACTACTCAAGGTTCAAAGAAACAACTGTCGCCATAACTCAAAAACCTGAAATCATGGTCAAGAGCATATTGGTAACAATCCTTCCAGCGGTTGCCAATCATGGCTGAAACCAGAAGCAACAAGGTGCTTTTAGGCTGATGAAAATTAGTAATTAACTTGGTTACAACCCGATAGTGATAACCTGGTGCGATTAGCAACTGAGTAGCTCCATCAAACCACTCCTTGCCATTGAAACGCATCCAATTCAAAACATTTGAATACGATTGCTGGACAGGGATTGCCCATGGCTCAAGGTCATAACAATCCCACTGGCAAATTCTCATAGCATCCAACCGAGAATTTCGCTCCAATTGGACACCAAACCAATAGACCGATTCGAGCGTCCGTACCGTGGTAGTCCCCACAGGTATAATATCCGACCCGATGTGAGACAACACTTGCTGAATATTGTGCTGCGATATCTGGACATGTTCCACATGCATGGTATGGTCACCAATATGCTGCGTAGCAACCGGTTTGAACGTTCCTGCGCCCACCTGAAGCGTAATAAATTCCGTATCCACGTGATTGCTGGCAAGTTGGTCGAGCACTTGCGGTGTAAAATGAAGACCTGCTGTAGGAGCCGCAACAGAACCCTCATGCTTCGCATAGACCGTCTGATAACGCTCATTATCATCCTGATCAGCCTCACGATGTAAGTACGGCGGCAACGGAATAACACCAGCAGCTTCAACAACCTCAGCAAAACTAACACCACCTGTCCAGTCAAAACGAACCACCCAACTCTCACCTACGGGCTCACACCGCGTTGCCGTAAGTTGGACATCTTTGTTTGACACAGAGATATTTAACTGCAGCGAATCGTCTTTCCACTTCTTATTATTTCCGATTAGACACAACCAAGTGGTGTGCTCACGCTGAGCAAACGACTCAGGAGCCACCGTCTGCCATGGTTCCAAACAAAACACCTCGATAGTGGCACCAGTGGGTTTGTGAAAAAGGAGACGCGCATGGATAACTTTGGTGTTGTTGAATAACAACAAACTGCCTTGCCTAATCATTGACGGAAGGTCGTAAAAATGACCTTCAGAGATAGATCCACGACAATAGTGTAATAGTTTAGACTGATCGCGTTGAGACAACGGATATTTGGCAATGCGGCTATTGGGCAATGGATAATCATACTCGTTAATATCTATTTGTTCAATGTCACTTCTCATTTCACAGAAATTATAAACGACAATATAATATACCAAACAATGATGACAGGTAATGCCCAGATGCCCATTAAGACCAAAAAGATAACATCGACTCCCAAAAAAAGAAAACGCATTTTATTATCCTGCCATGAGAAATTTTTGAATTTCAACGCAAACATAGGCACCTCACTCACCATAAGTAATGATCCTACAATAGCCACAATTACTAAGATAACTAAACCTGGCTGACTATAAACCGTTTGCGGTACATGCTCCATAGATAGCAAAGCAAAGCGCAATAGCGATGGATTGGCATAGCAGGCACCCACCGAGGCCCATACAACAGCATTAGCTGGTACAGGAAGACCCAAAAAAGCATACGTCTGTCTTGTGTCAACATTAAACTTAGCCAGCCTGAAAGCAGCAAACAATGGGATAATCAATGCAATATATGCCCAGCATCCCCAACCGAAATCAGTCAACAAATACCACAATATAAAACCAGGAGCCACACCAGAAGTAACCAAATCTGCCAAAGAATCAAGTTCTTTGCCTATACTTGATGATACCTGAAGAAGTCTTGCCGCAAATCCATCAAAAAAATCGAACACTATACCCAGCAATATGAGTGCTGCAGCAATATCTAACCGTCCTTTAATCGCAAAAAGTGTGGACAAAATACCACAAAGAAGATTACACAATGTAATAATATTTGGAACTTGTTTTTTCATTTTTAGACCAATAAGTGAACGGCCATACGGCCTGAATAAGCCATATAGCCGTCCTAACAATAGACCTACGTCTAAGAACTACTCTACGCTATAGCACTTAACGATTTCTTTGAACTCAACGTCATCCCACCAAGCCCGAAACTCCACATCAACAACAGCTTTCATTTTGTAATCATACTCTTGATCGACTGATGCTTTGAGATTTTTCAAAGTATTGGCTTTGTCTCCCAAACGGGCATAACAAATAGCCCTTAAATAATTGACTTCCGCAGTCTGATCCATACAGCAATCCAACGTGCGAATTGCCGCATTAGTCTCGTTGTTTGCCATTTGAACATACGCTAAATTGAAACTGCAAGGTTTCTTTTTGAGCTCTTTAATCGCATCCTCATAATTGCCACGCTTAAGATCAAGAATTAACAGATTGTTCTCTGCATCGGTACTACCCTCGCTGATGGCCTCATCAAAATAATGTTTTGCCAACTGATAATCTTGCTTACCCATATACAAGAGACCCAAATTATTGAGCACATCTGGATTGTGAGCATTCAATTCTCGAGCAACGTTGAGATAACGCTCTGACTCTGCTAAGTCGTCAAGGTAAAAAGCAACAGCACCTGCATTGTTCCAAGCAGACCACTCTTCAGGGAAATGCTCGGTTGCCCACTTGTAATACTTCATCTTGGTCTCGTAATTATAATTGATATAGGCAACATACATCAACTCATCGTAAGAGAGACGGCTCAAATCAATTTGCGCTTGCTTAAGCAACTCTGGATCACTTTTGCGTGCTTCTGAATAATAAAGGGCTATTTGGGCTCGGCGGATACTTGGAAAGATTTCCTCATTCAGTTGAGGATAAGTCTGCGCCATATTGCGAAGCATCTGCTCGCGCTTCATCAAATTCTGCTGAGTTTGCACGACATTGATTACTGCGTCTTTCTCATATATATCCGACTCTTCAACCATGATGGTAAAATGCACCCAATCCTCACCAGCTGCCCGCGTGGTAAGGATAACCTGCTTCATCTGATTGTACTTGTAATATGGGATATCCTGCTCTTTAACTTTGGCACGACGAGCCATGATAGTCAACACATCGTCGAGCAATAATTTAATTTGATCAGTCGCGACATCCGCACGACCTTTAGACACACCTGCATTAAGACGTTCTTCACCCTCAGGCGAAGCCCAACCCGTTACATTGATTTGTTTCGGTAACCCCTTTTCGAGCATGACCCGCTTCAAATCCTTAAACGATTCCAAAGCATTGTACTTGATATTCATTGGAAAATTCCAATTCAAAACCCACTGTCCATTGGGGAAATAAATATCCGCAGCATCTACAACCCCCTCTGTTTTGTTATAGTTAATCGGCGCAATGCCAAGAGTTCCGTGAATATCAATCCATTGAGATGTATTGTTAACACCATCAGAAATTAAGACCTCGTCAAAACTCTTACCATTGTCCAAGTCAATAATATCGTCAGCAAAACGAGAGACATCATCGATAGCGTCTGCCTTATAGCCGATAGGTACTAATGTCACCTTCCCAGTCTCCATGCCAGGACGAAAATCAAACTGGTCGGTATATGTAAAACGACCACCCGAAGCATAATTGATGGTAGGTGCGTTACCCGAAACATCCTCACCCTTGACAGTCATCGGTTCAAGAACAATTGAACCGCTATCCCACGTAAATACCGGCTGAATATACATAGCCACTCCTTTTGCAAAATACTTTTTAGGATACTGACCCACAAACTTAACCACGACCTTATTGTCTCTGGTTTCAACGGGATTCGGTGTAGCCTGATACCTAACCTCATCTTGATGACACTTCATATACGACAATCCACAACAACCTGTGAACATTACCGCAGCCAACAAGACTAAAAAAAGTGACCTTTTCATAAAAATTAACTACATTTTTTGCAAGTCATTATACCACACAACTTGCTATTACGACAATTATTATTTTGCTAAATAACAACAACTTATCATACAAGATAAGTTACACTCAATCCACAAACACACACTACACATTGAATTTGCAAATATACACATTTTCACGTTTATTATTGAATAAAACCATATTTTTTTACCGTCGGCTCTCTCCTACGTCTTAGATGGGGTTATACATACCCTCATTCTTGTTGTATAGAAGCAATGAGTGATACCAAAAAAGATAAAATAACAGGTGATCTACTCCCACTGACTACAGCCACTCACTCTACCTTACAGAAAGCACTCATATTGCAATATTTGCATACATCACACTTGCGCTCAGGATAGCAGAACCGTTTAGTTTCTGCAGAAAGCATGCTGCTAACGATACCAACTACAAGATTCTCAAAATCATCAAACATCTCGTCTGATATTGATAGCATACCCACATTACGGCTGTCGCTACGACGATCTTCTGCATACTTATATGGGTTTGACTTTGACCTCAACACAGCCAAACAAGCATTGAAAGGTTCTTTTACACCATATTTGCGCTTATATAGCCAGGCATAGAACATGATTTGAAACCATTTATCTGGCACAGTGCCATCCTTTACAACTACGTCATCATCTTGCACTGATCCAGTTTTATAATCCACCACACGCAATATACCATCAAGTCTGTCAATCCGATCTGCGGTACCAATAAATTTAATATTGCGCACATCTCCGTCGATTTCAATATTCATAACATATTCTAACTTCAACTCCCTGCCAACAATCTCAAGTGTATGTCCCTCTTTGATCAACTGTATTTCGTTGTCCAGAAAATCAGTTATTTGACGTTGTGCGATGTCTGTCATCAACCTGTTCTTACCAATCAATAGTACATCCGTCGAATAATGCTTCTTGAACAGATCGTTCAATCTTGTCTGAAGTGTACCCTTTGCTTTGGTCAAACAAGCAACATCTGCGCCCTCATTATATATCTCACATAGCAATTCATGCGTGATTGTACCCATACCTGCATTATCAACCTCCTCATCAACTACATTTGGATCGACCAAAGAAAGCACGTGATCATAATAATACTTGATGGGGCAAGATCTGTATGTGTTCAACGCAGATGGTGAGAAGCCTTTATTTGATGCGATGTCCCATAGTCTCGTAGCTACCGCATCGTTTATAGCACCATCCGATTGAGCAACAACACCCCCACTGTCGTTCATACTTACCACAACCTCCTCTATCTGGATATTCGGGCATCTTTGAGACAATTCATTGCGCACCTGAAGGATAAAACGGCTCGGTTCACCCTTGCCTGCACCCTCAGTATCTGTGTTATACACCATATAAACCTCTTCGGAACGCTGCAACAAACTATAAAAATGGTTAGCATACACAGCATCATGTTCTCTATACGTCGGCATTCCGAAATGCGTTTTAAGACTAAACGGGATTAGTGTGTTCGGTGTACGACCCGAAGGCAGCACTCCTTCATTAACTCCAAGGAGGATAACCCGCTTGAAGTCCAGATTGCGTGTTTCAAGCATGCCCAATAACTGCAATCCCGACACAGGTTCGCCATAAAAAGCAATATGATGCCGTTGTGCGATACGATTGTAAATTTTTTGAAACACGCGTAGCGAATCGATGAATTCTGCTTGCGCCAACTGCTCCTGAAAATAGCGTATAATTTCCATCCAACATGCCAAAGCCTGCTGCTCCTTCACATTTTGACCTACTGAGTCCGAATCATAAAGAGATTGTGCACACCGCTCGCACAACAATAGAAAACATTTAGGTGAAGCTGCATCCGATGCAAATAGGAACTCAACTTTGGAAGCATCTGCGTCCAATTCACCCAACAGCACAGCTATCTGATTCCAATCAAGATACACACTATTCCTAACCGCCAGTTTGTTTTGGATTATCTGCTGCAATCCATCCCTACCCAACAACTTACCAATATATGGATGACCCAAGACACTAATTAGACATTTATGATAAAACCGACCAGATTTACATGAGGCATGCAAATCTATCAACTGTTGCGACAAAGCATAAACTGCAGTGTTGGTGAACGGATACCCCATCGTAACATTGACCGACTGCAAACCGTCTGGCAATGCGTTGAGCATTGGAACCAACAACTTCTCATCGGCTAAGACCACAGCCGTCTGCTCCATTGCGGCATCGCGCACACTGCCATTCTGAACCAACTCCGACAAAAGTTTTCCTGTATATTTAGTTTGCATCACATTTTCTGGACAACTGACAATAGTGATGCGTTTTGTCTCCATAGCAAAATGATTATCATACACACTTCGCTCAGGAACTAAATCATGCTGACGACGCAAAAAATAGCCAGCTTCTTGAGTAACATCGTTCACATAATACGCATCACCATCGGTAATCAACGTTCCACACTGACGCTGTATAAATGCCTTAACAATTACTTTTTCGCTCTTAGATAATGCATTGAATCCAACGAAATAAACATAACTATATGGCAATTGTTCTATTAGGTTATCAATATTTTCAGCAACGTACCGATAAGCCATGCCACTGTAAGCAAGCTGCTGCTGACGCAAAGACTGCCGGACACGCTCGTAATAACTTCCGAGCGACTTGTAAAACATCAAATAACGTTTTTGGAAATCTGACAGTGGCTCTTGACTAAGGTTCCATTCTCCAATTTCTTTGAGGTCATATAGGTTTCCAAACAACTGCTTAGCATCTACACAATACAAATCCAATTGAGAGAAATCGCCTATCATCATATCACCCAATGGCACAAAATCCTCGAACGACTCTGGCGTATCACCAGAGCCTTGAGACAGCTCCCTATGAATTTTGTATAACTCAATCAACAAAAATTCAGGCGACACGATTTGCATTTGACTCAATGTAGCCACTAAATCGTCCATCCCCAACATGTGCGGCAAGAAAAACGGAGTGTCTTTGAGTGCCACCAATTGCTTATTCAAAAACAATCCTGGGCGACGGTTGTTAAAAATTACCGCAACCTTATCCATATCATCTGGATGTTCCCGCATAATCTGGCACGCTACCTCTGACAAAAAAGCATCCATCTTTCCAAAATTTTGATACTTACCTCCTACTACTTGTTACTAAACCGTGCGTTATTGCTTACGCTATAAAATCCTCATACTTACCCATATCTCTCCATATATCTGCAGGGTGAAGATATCCCACAATCTCATGACACTTCGCCAATCTTAGATATTCTGGTATGATTGGGTATGGCTTAACCGCAGGGGGCAACAAATCCAAGAGCCGTGGGTCAACCACAGAGATACCGCTAAATGCAAACGGATGACAAGAGGCGATTGGTTGTGTTGCCCACAAATGTTGTTGCGTCATAACATTATGCCAACCCGCTAGCTGATAACGGCCATCATCCCGCATTTGAAACAACAATTGTCTTGAACTTGCACGCCTGCTCACTGCCAAAGTAGCCAATGCTCCTGAACGCAAATGAGAATCAACCATATCAGAAACACTGATTTGCGACACAACATCCACATTATGAACCACTAAAGGATATTGCATTGAAACACGACTGCGCAACGCCCCCAAAGCCCCTCCTGTGTCAAGCAGCATTGGTCGCTCGTCTGAGATTTCAATCGGAACCCCCCAATTCTTGCTCAAGAGAAACGATTCCACCATATCTGCAAAATGATGGATGTTGACAAAAATCCTGACAGCTCCTTGACTAACCAAATTACGAATAGCCAACTCCAACATTGGCACACCATTCAATGGAACCAATGCTTTGGGCTTGTTGTTCGTAAGCGGCATTAATCGGGTTCCAAGACCCGCTGATGGGATAAATGCGGTAAACATAACTAAAAAAACATATTAATTCCCATAGGGCAGCGTGCAAAGGTACGATTATTTTTGAGATACGTAAAAATCTATCAACGATACTACAAAGTGAATACCAATTTTTTTTAGAAAAAAGACTATCTTTGCAAATCTGTGTATTCTGCACTATACATCAAAAAACAACCACAAAATGGTGTAATACTATTTGTTACAATCCTATGAGACACCTATATTCATACCTTACTTTTTTCATTATTGCTGTTTTATTGGCAGGTTGCCGCAGTAATGATGAGATAGCTTATATTCACGATGCCGAGCGAGATATCGCGGTTAACCTATCTGGAGAATTCTCAAATGGCATCCAGCCCAATGATCAACTATATATCTACGTTGAGAGCGAAGAAGCTGGTGCCACAATTCCTTTTAATCAAGAAACCAATAAGATAGCCGTACGTGATGGAGCTGCGCTAAATGCGACAAACGGAGCCACAAAAGTACAAGGCTATTTAGTAAACCACGATGGAGAAATAACATTTCCCGTACTTGGAAAACTTCTGGTTCGTGGGTTGACCCATAACCAATTGGCCGAAATGATTCAAACCCGTTTAGTTAACGAGGGGCACCTCAAAAATCCTATTGTTACCGTCAAACTGATGAATTTCAAAGTCAGCATATTAGGTGATGTTGCCAGACCTGGACAACTTATTGTAGATGGTGAGCGTGTAACCATATTTGAAGCATTGAGCATGGTTGGCGACTTAACTATTTACGGACAGCGGCAAAACGTAACTATCATACGAGAAGAAAACGGGACTCGCACAATCGGTCAAGTAGATTTGTCCTCAAAAGATATATTTGACTCTCCCTACTACTACTTACATCAAAATGATGTGGTATATGTTGAGCCCAATATGCGTAAAAAGAAAAACGCCGACCGAGATCCCATGACTATGACCTACATATCAAGTGCCGTGTCAATTATTTCGGTGCTTTCAACAGTTGCATACCAATATATATTGTCCAAATATTATTCAGGCAGATAAGTTATTGCTACGCAATAGTCATTTTCTCGCTTGGGCATCGTAAAAGCCACCTTTCGTTCTGCACTCGGCTTATCGAAAACGTTCAATCGTCTTAATTCCTCACTCTATAACCATGGAAAATACAACCATTCAAAGCAAACAGACGACAACACAACAGCAACAAGAAGATAGTAGCATCTCGATACAAGAGATAATCTACATTGTGCTGTCCAATTGGGTGTGGTTTGCCATATCAATCATACTATGCTTGATTGGTGCCCTCGTCATATACAAGATGCAGCCCAAAGACTATACCCAAAAAGCCACTATACTGCTGCGTGACGAATCGAAGGGCAAAGGATACAGCGCTGGAAACATGGACGCACTCTTTGCCAGCATGGGAATGGGGGGAGCCAATTCATCACCGATTGAAAACGAGATATACATTCTCAAGTCTTCGCCGTTGATGAACAACGTAGTCAAGCAACTAAACCTAAACAATATCTGCAAACGAAACGACCTTTTTCACAAGGAGACCTACTATAAAAACGCACCATTACAGTTATCATTCTACAACCGCAATGCCACCAACACCAAGTCGGCCATTACCGTAGTTATTACAACCCGCAACGACAAACAGTTTAGTTATTCCATCACGCATCTAAACGGAGAGAAATACAGTCTCAAGGGGAATGCAAGCTACAATCAAACTATCTCCATAAACCAGGAACAATCGTTCAGCATAGACCAAACCGAGTTTTATACTGACGACCTTAATGGATCGCATTTCGTACTTACCGAGCAGCCCTCAATTATGGTGGCTCGAAATATGCTTAAAAAACTGAATGTAAGTCGCGTAGATAAGATTGCATCCATTATTAGTCTTGGCTATCACTGCGCCAACCTACAGCAAGCAACCGAAATCTTAGACACGCTGATAGCGGTATATAATGCTGATGTGATTAACGATAAAAATATTGTGGCACAAAAAACGGAGAACTTCATTGCTGACCGTATTGCATTGATATCTGGCGAATTGGAAGATGTTGACTCTAAAGTTGAACAGTTACAGAAAGGATCTAAACTCCCAGATTTGGCATCCGCATCAGGGACACTGCTTCAGACTGGCACTCGCTACAACGAAGAAGTGGTAGCCCTTGAGACCGAACTCACCTTAGCTCGCTATATCAAAGACTATATTGACAACCCAACCAACAAAACCGAGTTGATTCCTGCCAATGTGGGGATTGGAGATGCTGGTATTCAAAATATGATTGGCACCTACAACAAACAGATGTTAAACTATCAAAAGCTTGTAACAAGTGCGGGTGCAAACAACCCACAACTACGCAATACATTACGCGAGTTGGAAGTAACACACAATGCTATAGTATCATCGATAAACAACTTGATAAACAGCACTCAGGTGCGCCTAAACAATGCAAAGGCGCAAGAGCAGCGTGCGCAAAAACAGATTACAGACATGCCAACTCAAACCAAGGCAGTAACTGAGGTAGCACGACAGCAAAAGATTAAGGAGGAATTGTACTTATATCTACTTTCAAAGCGTGAAGAGAATGCGATGGACTTAGCCATCACCGTTGCCAATGCCAAGGTCGTGGAGAGTGCTTTTAGCGAGAAAAAAGGGCCTTCAATTGGAATTTTTTCGTTGGCTGGGGGTTTAGTTGGTATTGCCATCCCCTCAATAATTCTGTTTTTGATTGGATTTTTTGATGTAAAAATTCACAACAAGGCTGATGTGGAAAAAGGAACAACGGTGCCTGTGCTCGGAGAGATACCGTCCAAACCCACCGAGCGTGAAAATGATGAGATTATCGTTACCCCACACGGCAATGACCCCATATCGGAGGCTTTCAGAATACTGCACGCCAATATCCCATTCTTTTTAGAGAGTACCGACAAGAAAATAATCCAGACCACATCCACCACTCCTGGCGAAGGGAAGAGTTTTGTGGCACTCAATCTGGCTCTATCCTTGGCCTACTTGGGAAAACGGACACTGCTGGTAGATTTGGATTTACGCAAACGCAGCCTATCTAAGACATTAGATCGTCACAACCGCATGGGTATCATCCACTACTTGTTGTCGCAGGTAGAAGACGTTGACACCTTGATTAATCACAGCAAAAACAGCGAGAACCTCGACTATATTGTATCGGAGAAAATACCACCCAATGCAACACAGTTGTTGCTCAACAATCGATTGAAACAGTTGTTGGACCAGCTCAAAGATCGGTATGATTATATCATTCTTGACACTACGCCAGCACAACTTGTGGCAGATGCATCGATTGTGAACCGAGAAGCAGACCTGACAATGTATATCATGCGTATCGGTATCGCCACTAAAGGGATGCTGACAATGGTTCAACAGCTCTACGAAAAACACAAATTCCAAAACCTTTCAATTGTCCTAACCGACATGCCAATATTTAAAAAACACACAGGCTATGGGTACGGTTATGGATACGGATACGGTTATGGTTATGGATATGGTTATGGATACGGATATGGATACGGATATGGATACGGGGAAGACACGTCCAAGAAGAGACACCGCAGATAACCATCACCTAACAAACTATCAAAAAAACATCAGCAGTGAATATAATCCCAACCGCGATACCAGAAGTACTGATTATTGAGCCCCAAATTTTTGGAGATAGCCGAGGCTATTTTTTTGAGAGTTTCAATGCAGAGACATTTCGACGAGACACGGGACTAACCGTAACTTTTGTGCAAGACAACGAGTCAAAATCACACTACGGAGTACTCCGAGGATTGCACTTTCAATTGCCTCCCTACACACAAGCAAAATTAGTGCGGGTGGTACAAGGTGAAGTGTTGGACGTAGCCGTAGATTTGCGCACAACATCGCCAACTTATGGAAAATATGTAAGTGCCTATCTCTCGGGAGAGAATCACAGACAATTTTTTGTACCCAGAGGATTTGCGCACGGTTTTTCGGTATTAAGTCAGGAAGCGGTGTTCCAGTATAAATGCGACAACTACTATGCACCGCAATATGAAGGCGCATTGGCATGGGATGATCCGACCTTGAACATAGATTGGCACCTTCCAGCCGAATCCATAGAGTTGTCCGAGAAAGACCGTCACCACGGACTCTTCGCTGACTTTATTAGTCCATTCTAAACTCTCATATCATGCGACTACTTATAACAGGGGCCAACGGACAATTAGGCAACCACATGCGATTGGTGCTACAAACGGCAAGTCACCAAGCATATTTCACAGATATCGATGAACTTAATATTACCGATGCGGTAGCTGTAGCAGCATTTTTTGACAATCATCCGATCGATGTCGTCGTTAATTGTGCCGCATATACCAATGTGGATCGGGCTGAAGATGACGAACAAACCGCAATGCTAATCAACAGCACCGCAGTAGACATATTGGCTCAAAATTGCCAGCGGTATAATGCAACTCTTATCCATATATCAACTGACTATGTATTTGGGGGAAATCTAAACAACACCCCATGCGATGAGCAGCAGCAACCCAATCCTACTGGTGCATACGGCCGCACAAAGTTGGCAGGAGAACAGGCCATACTGCAGTCAGGATGCAATCATGTTATCATCCGTACCGCATGGCTCTATAGTGAATATGGCAAAAACTTTGTCAAGACTATGTTAGAGGTTACTGCCACGCAGCCACAACGCAAAGTAGTGATTGATCAAGTAGGAACCCCCACTTATGCAGGCGATTTGGCGAAAGCGATTCTGCACATAATTGAAAGCGGCAAATGCGGCACACATCCTGGAATATATCATTACTCAAACATGGGAGTATGCAGTTGGTACGATTTTGCATGCGCTATCGCGCAGATTGCTGGACATTCTGCATGTCGAATTCTACCTTGTCGCAGCGATGAGTTTCCATCAAAAGTAATACGCCCATCGTATTCTGTACTGGACAAAAGCAAGATTATCACAACCTACGGAGTAGATGTCCCCCATTGGTACGATAGTTTAGCACAGATGCTTACCCGCATCAAAGATATCTCTTAGTAAAACCCCACCAGCGAAAAAGCGATATGTCGTATTTTGTTCACGAAAGCAGTTACCTTGACGATGATGTTGAGATAGGCGATGGAAGCAAGGTGTGGCATTTTTGTCATATACAACAAGGTGCACGTATTGGCAAAAACTGCACACTCGGTCAGAATGTAAACATCGGCAACAACGTGCATATTGGAAACGGAGTACGAATTCAAAATAATGTATCCGTGTATGAGGGCGTTATACTTGAGGACAACGTATTTTGCGGTCCTTCGTGCGTGTTTACCAATGTTCTGATACCCCGCACGCAATATCCTGCACACCAGCGATACTCCAGAACATTGGTTAGAGAGGGAGCCTCATTGGGTGCCAACTGCACAATTGTGTGTGGAAACGACGTGGGGCGTCATGCCATGATAGCCGCTGGTGCCGTAGTAACACATAATGTTCCTGATTATGCACTGATGGCAGGTGTACCCGCTCAACGTATCGGTTGGGTATGTGCCTGCGGTTCTCATATATCTAAGCAACATACCACCTGCAAGTGTGGTAGGCGTTATATGATTACCTCTGATAGGTGTGAACTTATCGCAGACAACCCACTATCCGACATCATAGGTCAACAGTAAGACGAACCATTGGTTATACTTTCCGACTGTTGTCGATAGCCTTTGATACATTGATAACAT
>JAGHVA010000250.1 GCA_018064565.1 Candidatus Colimorpha onthohippi | reverse complement strand
TGAACTGGTGGCATCAAACGATGCCGAGTTGCTAAAAATCAAGGATATATACTCAAACCTATATACAACCTATGCTATACTGATTGCATCATACCGTTATGAAGATGCCATTACTGATTTGTCGCAGATGAAACAATATTATATTCGGCAGATTGAAATCTACGATGTGCAAAAACGTTTTCTAAATATTGTTGGTTCAAACAAGGCTGCCGACATCAATGCAGGTATGGCGAACTTGCGCGATTTGAATCAAATAAAGAAATTATTCCATCTGTAAATCGCAGTAGGACATTGCAATAGGTGTTCTGCTGGGAGATTGAGCTTAGAAATTGCAATATCGCCGTAATCGATGGCATTTCTTTGCATAGAGATTACGGCGAATAGGTTTAGAATTATATGGTATTGTTTATTTTGTATTATTAGGCAACTATAATAAGTACGCCAGGATTTTGGAAATATTGGTTCGTTGCTTTGAAAAAAAAATATAACGTCTGATATGGAAAATTGGTATTGCATTGTCAATCCCCGCTCTGGTTCTGGGAAAACGATAGCCAAGTGGGATATTGCTCGTGAGGTAATCAAACAGAAAGGACTTTCTTTTTCTGAAGTCTTGACAGAGCGCAAGAACCATGCTACAGAATTGGCATACAAGGCTGCACTTCTTGGAAAAAGGTATTTTATCGCCGTAGGAGGTGACGGAACGGTTCACGAGGTGATGAATGGGATAATGAAATGTTCTGAAGAAACGGGAGCCACTCCAGAATCATTCTATCTTGCCGCAATCTCAATAGGGTCTGGCAATGATTGGATAAAGTCAACGGGCGTACCGAATGATATCGAAAAGACGGTGAACTTGCTTGTCGGCAAATCATTCATACAACAAGATGTGATAAAAGTCGAGGCGGGACAAGGTAAATGCTATATGGTGAATTGCGGCGGTATCGGTTTTGACTCTCATCTCATTCAAAGGGTAAACAAACAAAAGGATCGAGGGAAACGCAGTAAAGCTATTTACGCAGATTCGGCGATACGCACAATTTTGGGGACTCGCCACTTGAACGGCACCATCTGCGCAGATGGAAAAGTTATATATGATGGTGCTTTCTATCAAGTATCTTTCGGAAACGGAAGTTTTTGTGGCGGAGGAATGCAGTTTGTACCGAAAGCCAATCTTAATGACGCTTTGGTGGATGTTATGATTGTGCCGAAACGCAGAATCTTCGCCATTCTGAAAGAATTTCCGAGAGTGTTCAATGGTACGATGCCAGAATCTACTGTCTGCCTCACCTCAAAAGGGCAAGTCTTACAAGTGAAAGCAGACAAGAATGACTTGGTTGAAATAGATGGAGAGATAATCGGAAACTTGCCGCTGACAATATCAGTTGCTGGGTCGAAAATCAATGTACTTGCTGACGAAATTGTGTCGTGATTTTTGCAGTACATTTACACGAATAGGTCGTACTGGCAGGCGTGTATCGTCTATTAGCGTTTTGGACAGCCCGAAGCGAAAAACCACAAGCTATCCACATCACCCAAGCTACTTTGATGTATGCCATTGGGCTTTAAGTCTGATTACAGGATAACAATTCCCTATTTTACAACCTACACTTTGGGTACATTTCAAAAAACTGTTCATCGCTACCAGCACAAAGAGCCTTTACAATTTGAACGATGGCTACAATGGCAGGTATGCAAGTCCAGCAAAAAATGATGCCGAGAATGCCTCTGGCTGTATTACCAAGTAAAAATTCTTGAATACCGAGGCTCCCAAGCAGAAATGCGGCAATAGCAAAAATATATCGTTTATCCATAACTTATAGTGTTTTTGGTGTATGTGTTTCTAAAATATAGTATTCGTATTCTGCCTTTTGTGTAAATAAATCCGCTTTTATCGCATCAAGTTTATTTTTTGTTGCGTTAATTGCTAAAACGGATTGGTCAATTCCAATCCACGTTCTTCCATTTCGTTGTGCAGAAGCCAAAGTCGTACCACTGCCACAAAAGCAATCTAAAACTATACTATCTTCGTTTGAAGAAGTTTTTATTATCATATCGAGCATATCTGCATTTTTTTCAGTTGGATAATCAGGATATTGAGGGTCTTTGTATTCCCATATATCTTGAACGCGTTTACCATCTCTTTCGTCAGCATATATAATTTTACGTGGATTCCCATTGTCAGACCATTCGATCAAACCATTTTTATCCCATAATTCTAATGTTTCGACATCGGTTCGCCAATGCCTTCCAACTGGAGGCAAAATACCATTGAATGGAAGATTTGATTTTCCATTAGAGGTTTCGCCAGGTGCATGTATAGGTACAGTAGTGTATCGTCGCCCAATTTTATCCTTTTTGGGAAATAGTTTTTCTAAATCCTTTTCTGTATATTTTTCATATGGCTCATTCCAAATAGGAGTTGCGGTTTTTGTATAAAAAAGTATCAAATCTTTGATATTACCATATCCTATTCGCTCAAAATTTTTAGGATTACATTTTACACGTGTTATGTCATTGCGAAAATTCTCAATACCGAATATTTCGTCCATCATCACTTTTACGTAATGACCAATTTTGTAATCAATATGTAAATATAGTGAACCCTTATCAGACAATAATTCGTGTAACAAAATCAACCGTTCCCTCAAATATTCAATAAATTCTATGCCTTTCAATGTGTCTGCATATGCAATATCTCCATTTTTCGAATTGCTAATAGTGGATGCTCGTCCGTTGGTAATGGTAAAGTTTCCACCTGTTGCAAAAGGTGGATCAATGTAAATCAAATCAATTTTCTCTCGTAATCCTTTTTCTTCTAATAGATAGCGTAAGCCGTCAAGATTATCTGCTTGTATGAGTATAGATTTTTCCATTTTTACAATTGGTATAAAAATTCACGCAAAACCAATGCACTCATTATATTGTATGATTTATAGGTTTCGGTTAATTCTCTATACATCTTATTGTTACCTTTAATATATAATACACCATCAAGAATGGCTATTTTTTCTGCTTTAACATGTTTCGCTTCAACGGTAGATATTGCATCGTTGAATTGAGCATTCTGATGTCCTCCAAAGTCTGTAAGAAATTTGGCTTCGCCAATCACATATTTTCCATTAAAACGTCCAACAAAATCAAGTCCCTTTTCTCTATCATAGCCCAATTTTTCACGAGCAAAATCCATCAACAATCTATCACTTCCATCGAGTATTGCGTTTTCTTCAGTTGAAAGAAATTCATTCAATCCAACAGGTTGTATGCCAAGTGCTTTTGATTTGAGCCAATCTTTAAACATGGGTCCTATTTGTCGATTCGTTTCTTTTGGTTCGCTACAACGCTCAAATAGTTTAGTTAATCCTAATTCGTAAATTCTTCCACAAATACGATTTATTGTTTGAGGGTTTCGTTCTATTGCTGACTTGTCTCGTTTAAGATATGCGATATAACTATCTTTGATTGGAAATAGTTCTAATTCTAAAAGCGACTGAATCAACTGATTATTGTTTTTTTGCTTAAAGGCATTTTCAACATTCTTCCAAATGTTCCCATTTATCTCTCGAATACCTTCTGGAATTGTGGGGTAAACACGAAACAAATCATCAAGGTACGAGCGTTGATTTGCATAATCTATACTAAGTTTAGTCCATTTATTCATAATATAATACTTATTTAATACATATTGTCTATTCTCATTTCAAATCTGCCGATGGCCTTGTCGAAAATGTTCGGAATTACACACTAACAAATAACATGCAATAGCTGTCTCGAAAATTGAAATTCTATTTGTTGCCTCAATGTTAGGCATCTTTCATTCCGCCGCATACCTCTAATGTTGTACCTGAAATATATGTGCTCATATCCGAAGCTAAATAAAGGCATGCGTTGGCTACATCGTCGGTAGTGCCAGGGCGGCGCAGCGGGATTCGGGTTTGCCAATAGGCTTTCATCTCGTCGGGAATATCGCTGGTCATCTCGGTAAGGATAAAACCAGGAGCCACCGCATTGACGCGGATATTGCGCGCACCCAGCTCTTTGGCTGCCGAGTAGGTGTAGCCTATGATGCCAGCTTTGGATGCAGCATAGTTTGACTGGTTGTAGTTGCCTGCAATTCCGACCACCGAGCTGATGTTGATGATACTGCCAGAACCTTGGCGCCACATAGCGGGCTGAACGGCCTTGGTCATGCAGAATACCGATTTAAGGTTGGTGTTGATTACAGTGTCCCATTGATCCTCGGTCATACGTTTCAGTGCGCTGTCGGCTGTGATGCCTGCGTTGTTGACCAAGATGTCGATATGCCCGAAGTCGGCCAGCACTTTTTTGATTAGTTCTTGCGACTGATTGTAGTCGGCAGCATCGGCAGCGTAGCCAATTGCCTTAACACCAAGTTGGCTCAATTCAACTTCTACCTGCTCCATGTTGCTGTTGCGGCTGCGTCCAGTAAAGGCTATTTGGCATCCTTGTGATGCAAATTTTAGCGCTATGGCGCGACCTATGCCACGGGTACCACCTGTGATGATGGCTGTTTTATCTTTCAGCATATTCTCATATAATAACGAATGGTGAATTGACCTCTGCATGGCTTGCTGTCAGTCAATTCACCATTATCAATAACTCAAGTTAGATAGTCAGTCGATTAGAGCAGTGTCGCCATTTTGGCGGTCAAGTCACCAATGCGGGTGCTGTAGCCCTTCTCGTTGTCGTACCAGCTTACCACTTTCACGAAGTTGCCGTCCATTACCTGTGTGAGCAATGCGTCAAAGATAGAACTGTGAGTGTTGTCGATAATATCGATGCTGACAATAGGCTCTTCGGTATATTGAAGAATTCCTTTCATCGGACCTTCAGCAGCCTCTTTGATAGCGGCATTGATCTCTTCTTTGGTTACGTTCTTTTCGAGCTCGGCGGTAAGGTCAACCACTGATCCGTCAGGGGTAGGCACGCGCATGGCAAAGCCGTCCAACTTGCCTTTCAGCTCAGGAATTACCAAACCTACAGCCTTGGCTGCACCACTGCTGGTAGGTATGATGCTGACGGCAGCAGCGCGAGCGCGGCGGAGGTCGCTATGGGGTTGGTCGAGGATTTTCTGATCGTTGGTATAGCTGTGTACGGTATTCATCAAACCATGTTTGATACCGAATTTGTCGTTCAGTACTTTGGCAACTGGACTCAAGCAGTTGGTGGTGCAACTTGCGTTGCTTACCAGCTGGATGTCTTTGGTTAGCACATGGTCGTTTACGCCCAGCACCACGGTGGCATCTACATCATCAGCCTTTGATGCAGGAACGGTTAGGATAACCTTTTTGGCACCAGCATTGATATGCTTCATCATCAACTCGCGGGTCTTGAAAAAGCCAGTAGATTCTACCACGATATCCACACCCAACTCTTTCCAAGGTAGGTTCTGGGGATCACGCTCCGCATAGATGCGGATTTTCTTGCCGTTAACTACGATATATTCGCCTTCTGCATGTACCTCACCATCAAAGTCGGCATGTACAGAATCATGTTTGAATAAGTATGCCAGCGTCTCTGCGTTGGTCAAGTCGTTGATAGCCACAACTTCAAGCTCTTTGTGTGCCAAGATAGCACGGAAGGACATACGCCCGATGCGGCCGAAGCCGTTGATAGCAACTTTTGCCATAGTATTATGTGTTTTAAATGTTTGTAGAATAATATTGCCTCGAAATAGTTTTACAAATATACATTTTTTTCGGTTAATGCTAAAAAAAGAGTTACTTTTGCAATGCACTTTCATCAATACAAAGTCATATCATGGCTACAAAATCACCACGTTCTAAACGGTCGTCCAAATTGTCGTCGTCTAAGTTAAAGTCTTCAAAGACAAAGTCTTCAAAACGCTTGAAACCTTGGGGTAAATTAGGTTTTTTGGGTAAGGTATGGCGAGTGGTGTGGCTGTTGGCTGTGGGGCTATGGGCGTTGTCGGTTGTGTTGGTGCTGTTGTATAAATTTGTCAACCCTCCGCTGACACCTTTGATGGTGCAGCGTTTTTTTCAGCAGTTGGGTGATAGCGAACGTGTTGTGAATTTTGAGAGGAAATATGTTCCAATCGAGGAGATATCGCCCAACCTTATCACTGCGGTGGTGTATTCGGAAGACGGGCTTTTTATGTATCATCATGGTTATGATGTGAAGCAGATTAAGCAGAGTTACTTGGAAAACAAGAAAGGCAGGCGCATCCGAGGCGGCAGCACCATCAGCATGCAGACAGCCAAAAATGCTTTTCTTCCACACACACGCAATTATTTGCGCAAAGCGTTTGAGTTCTATTTTACGCAGATGATAGAATGGGTGTGGGGCAAAAAACGCATCATGGAGGTCTATCTCAATATCATAGAGTATGGCGATGGTATCTATGGCTGCGAGGCCGCTTCGCAGCATTATTTTGGTCATTCGTGCAAGCAGTTATCTAAGCGTGAAGCATCGCAGTTGGCGGTATCACTTCCTGGTCCATTGAAAATAAATCCAGAGAAAAACGGACCCTATTTCCGTAGGCAGACACAGGTTGTGATGAGCCGATTCAGCTGGGGGCGGGTAAATATCGATATGACCAAAGAACAACGTGAGAAACGCTATTCTAACCAAGAGAATTTATGGGATTTGATGGTGTGGTTCCTCTTTCATCGTAATGACTGATAGACAATGAGTATATGGTTGCCGTACATCAATAGGTTTCGAGCCTATCTAAATCTCGAGAAAGGCTTATCGGACAATAGCGTGGGTTCTTACTTGCAGGATGTGTCGCATCTGCAGCGTTATGCAGAGGGGTTAGAGTTGGATCCTGAGGCTGTATCGTTCGAGCATTTGCAGCACTTGCTGGCGCAACTATCCGATTTGGGTATTGCTGCCACCACACAGTGCCGCATGATTTCGGGTTGGCGCACCTTTTATAATATGTTAGTTTTGGACGGTGATATCCAGCTGAATCCTGCCAAGGAACTTACGATGCCCATTCGTCCGCAACATCTGCCCGATGTGCTTACCAACGACGAAATTGCAGCCATACAGTCTACATTTGATCGGAGTATGCCAGATCAGGATCGCAATTATTTGATTGTCGAGATTTTGTATGGATGTGGACTTCGGGTGTCGGAGTTGGTCAATATGACATTGAGTTGCATCTATGATGCTGAGGAGTGCCTCTTGATTACAGGCAAAGGCGACAAGCAGCGGTGGGTCCCCATCAACAGCAGGGCGTTGCGCTTGTTGTTGGATTACATCGCCCAAACCCGGTCGTGCGTGCAGCCCAAGCCAGACAACGAGCGGTATGTGTTTTTGAACCGATATGGGACAAGGTTGTCGCGCAACTATGTGTTTATGTTTTTGCAGAAAGCGGTGCAAGAGGCAGGAATACAAAAACATGTGTCGCCGCACTCGCTGCGTCATAGCTTTGCTACCGAGTTGGTGCAGAACGGGGCTGATTTGCGTGCAGTACAAGAGATGTTGGGACATGCCAAGCTGACAACTACTGAGATATACACCCATTTAGGTGCTCAGTATTTGCGTGATACAATCACTAACTATCACCCACATTACCGCTTGTGAGCTGATCGCATGCCAAGAGCACTTTTTGAAGTATTGAAAAATAATTTTATCTTTGCTTTTTCTTACAAAAATCGCATCAATATCGCACAGATGGATAAAGATGATATAATACAAAAGGTTACTACTGATGATTATCAGTGGGGTTTTGTTACAGATATACAGACCGAGTTGGTACCCAAAGGACTTAGTGAGGATATCATACGGCTTATCTCTGCCAAAAAAAACGAGCCTGAATGGTTGTTGCGATTTCGGCTTGATGCTTATAGGCGGTGGCAGACAATGGAAGAACCGCAATGGGGGCATTTGAAGTATGATAAGGTTGATTATCAGGATATCATCTATTATGCAGCTCCCAAGCAACAAGAGCAGAAGAAAAGTCTTGACGAGGTGGATCCTGAGTTGCTGGCCACGTTCAACAAGTTGGGCATTCCGCTCCATGAGCAGAAGCAGCTTTCGGGCGTGGCATACGATGCCATAATGGATAGCGTATCGGTCAAAACTACAAGTAGCAAGTTGCTGGCTGAAAAAGGCATATTATTTTGTCCTATCAGCGAGGCAGTACAGAAATATCCAGAGTTAGTTCAGCGGTATTTAGGTAGTGTGGTGCCTGCTGCCGACAATTTTTTTGCAGCACTCAATAGTGCTGTCTTTAGCGATGGATCGTTTTGTTATATTCCCAAAGGAGTGCGTTGTCCGATGGAATTGTCCAGTTATTTTCGAATCAATGCCAAGGGAACGGGGCAGTTTGAGCGTACACTGATAGTAGCCGACGAGGAGTCGTATGTGAGTTATATGGAGGGCTGCACAGCGCCACAGCGTGATGAAAACCAACTACATGCGGCTATAGTCGAGATTGTGGTTATGCGAGATGCCGAAGTGAAGTATTCAACCGTACAGAATTGGTATCCTGGCAACAAAGAGGGCAAGGGGGGAATCTATAACTTCGTAACCAAGCGTGGTATATGCAAAGGCAATGGCAGCAAATTGTCTTGGACGCAGGTCGAGACGGGCTCTGCTGTAACATGGAAATACCCGAGTTGCATCTTGCAGGGAGACAACTCATCGGCGGAGTTCTACTCGGTGGCTGTAACCAACAATTATCAGCAGGCGGACACAGGAACTAAGATGGTTCATGTGGGGCGCAATACCCACAGCACTATAATCAGCAAAGGCATCAGTGCGGGATATAGTCAAAACAGCTATCGAGGGTTGGTGCAAGTGGGCAAGCAGGCAGAAGGGGCTCGCAACTACTCTCAGTGCGACTCGTTGTTGCTTGGCGACCAGTGTGGAGCGCACACCTGGCCGTATATCAAGAGTTCAAATGCATCGGCTATATTGGAACATGAGGCCACAACGTCAAAAATCAGCGAAGACCAGTTGTTTTATTGCCAGCAGCGTGGCATCTCGCCAGAGAGTGCGGTGGGATTGATAGTGAATGGCTATGCCAAAGATGTGTTGCGAAAACTCCCGATGGAATTTGCAGTTGAAGCTCAGAAACTGCTTAGTATTAGCCTGGAAGGAAGCGTGGGCTGAAGCCATTGTCGAGCATACAGACATGTATGATAGCAATAAGCGTTTTCGATAAGGCGAACGCAGATAGGCTGTTTGTTTGCATCCCTTATCAAGGCAAGAAAACGATTATGATAAAATGCTAAACCGTTACATATTTTGAAAAAGACGACCATAGAAGAGATGCACCGCCTGACGGTGGATGAGTTTAAGGCAGTGGCCAAGTTGCCGCTGGTTGTGGTTTTGGATAATGTGCGCAGCCAGAACAATATAGGTTCGGTGTTTCGTACTGCTGATGCGTTTTGTGTTGAGCAGATTTGCTTATGTGGTATATGCTCCACCCCTCCGCATAGGGATATTCATAAGACGGCATTAGGTGCCGAGGATTCGATGGCATGGAGTTACTTTGACCATACTTCAGACTGCTTGTCGCAGTTGCGGGCTGATGGCTATCGGATTTTTGCGGTGGAGCAGGTGGATGATAGTATCAAACTGGACGACAAGCAGCTGTCAACGTATATCGGTGAGGGTGACAAAATCGCTGTTGTGTTTGGCAACGAGGTAGATGGAGTTGACGAGACGTTGCTTCCGATGTGCGAAGGCAGTATTGAAATACCTCAATATGGTACCAAACACTCGCTCAACGTGAGCTGTACGGCAGCCATTGTCATGTGGCAACTTCAACTGTTGATGCGTAACAAATAGTAGTTACGGATAGTGATATGAAATAAAAATGGGTATTATGGAACAAAAAGCAGTACAATTACACAAAGAAGGTTTTAATTGCTGTCAGTCGGTGGTTTTGGCTTTTGAGGAGCAGTTGCCTGTTAGTCGTGAGGTGGCTGAGGGATTGGCGGCTCCGTTTGGCCGTGGGCTATGTGGCTATAAGGAGGTGTGTGGTTGTGTCAGTGCAATTGCCATGGTGGCAGGACTGACGGGAAATGCCAGCAAAGCCAAAGAGATGATCGAACAGTTTAAGGCAGAAAATGGCGACATAGTGTGTAGCAGGTTGCTTCAAATAGGTGGAGCATCGTGTAGAGATAGGGTGGCATGTGCCGCTAAGATTATCGACGCAACCCTAAACAAATAGTGGCATACAATATGGCTATCACCAACAAACGTAAAATTGTTAATGATCCAGTTTATGGATTTTTGACTATTGAGGACGATGTGGTCTTTGATGTGATTTCGCATCCAGCGTTTCAGCGCCAACGTCGAATCAAGCAGTTGGGTTTTACCTATTTGGTCTATCCTGGCGCTACGCATACCCGTTTTGGGCACATGTTAGGTGCGCTCAATCTTATGCGTCGGGCATTGGAGGTGCTACGGGTAAAAGGAGTTGGAATTACAGACACAGAGATGGTTGCAGCGCAGTTGGCGATATTGCTCCATGATGTGGGGCATGGTCCCTTTTCGCACACCTCCGAATTTGTGATAGCCGAGGTCCATCACGAGGAGCTCACACAACTATATATGCAGCGGATAAAATCCGACTTGCACCGTGTTTTTTGGGGGCGATACGACGAGGTGATGGATATGGCTATCCAGATTTTTGACGATAGTTATCCCAAGCGGTTTTTGCATCAGTTGGTATCAAGTCAGTTGGATATGGATCGGCTGGACTATCTAAGTCGAGACAGCTTTTTTACAGGTGTAAGTGAAGGGGTGGTGGGCACTGAACGGATTATCAATATGCTGAATGTATATGACGACGAGTTGGTGATAGATGAAAAAGGCATTTACTCGGTCGAGAAATTCATCATATCGCGCCGATTGATGTATTGGCAGGTCTATCTCCATAAGACGGTAGTGGCAGCCGATGCCTTGCTCCTCAATATATTACGCCGCGCACGTTACTTGCTGAGTCGGGGTGAGGAGTTGAGAGGGTCAGTTTATTTGATTGACTTCCTCAGCCATCATTATACTCGTCAAAGTTTTGACGATAGGCCCGAACTGTTGGATCAGTTTATGATGATAGACGACAGCGATATTATAGCTACCATCAAAGGGTGGATGCTACATCAGGATAGGATATTGTCGATACTTGCCGACCAGTTAATCAACCGCCATCTATACGCTATGCGAGTCTCAGATACTCCGTTTGCCATAGATACCATCGACGACTATCGGCAGTGCGTACAAGAGCGGTATGGTATTACTCCTCAAGATAGCGAGTATTTTGTTGGCACAGGCATCTTGCGCAACCACGCATACGATTTCAACGATCCCGAAATCAAAGTGCTGTTCAAAAATGGCTCTTGTAGCGATATCAGTGAGGCGTCCGATCAGTTGGATCGTCATTTTCTGGAGAAGCAAGTTACCAAGTATTACATATATTTCCCCAAATTCTGTAAGGAAAAATAATCTCTTATTAGCTGCTACAGATACGTTTCAATGCAGTATCACAATATTTATAATTCACATGCGTATTCATTTCATAGCAATAGGTGGTGCTGCGATGCATAGTCTGGCCATTGCATTGCATCGCAAAGGGTATCATGTTACCGGTTCCGACGATGAGATTTTCAATCCAGCACGCGACAGGCTGCAATCCTGCGGTCTGCTGCCAGAGCGTGAAGGGTGGTTCCCCAATCGGATAACGCCCGATATCGATGCCATCGTGTTGGGTATGCACGCTCATGATGATAACCCAGAATTGCAGCGTGCCAAAGAGTTAGGAATCACAATCTATAGCTATCCAGAATATTTGTACGAACAGTCAAAGCATAAGACCCGAGTGGTAGTGGGCGGAAGTCATGGCAAGACTACTACTACAGCCATGATTCTTCATATATTGCAGTCAGAGGGGATTGCATCGGACTATATGGTGGGAGCCCAACTTGAGGCTTTCGATAACCCCGTGCGTCTTTCCGATACGGCTCAGGTCATGGTAATAGAAGGGGATGAGTACCTGACTTCACCCATCGATAAGACACCTAAGTTTCATCACTATCACCCGCATATCGCAGTGCTTACAGGCATAGAATGGGATCATGTGAATGTGTTCCCCACCTTTGACGATTATAAGTTGCAGTTCTCGCGGTTTATTGATTTGATTGAACCCGATGGCAAACTCTTTTATTGTGCTGATGATGTGGTGCTGTCGGAACTTGTTGCCGCCAACACCCGCACCGACATCACCAAAACAGGTTACACTGCAGTTCCTTCAAAGATAAAGCCTGACGGTACTACACAGGTGGTATATCCAATAGCGCCGGGTATGAATGATATAATACCTATCAAGCTGTTTGGTCATCACAACCTGCTCAATATGAGCGCAGCACTACATGTCTGTGAGGCTCTGGGAGTTGATAGTCGCAAGTCGTTATATGCGTTGTCTGGATTTAAGGGTGCAGCCAATAGGTTGCAACTGCTCAAGCAGAATGGCAACACGCGGATTTTCAAAGATTTTGCACATGCACCTTCCAAAGTGAGAGCTACAGTTCATGCGGTTCGGGAGCAGTATCCCAGACAGCCGTTGGTGGCATGTTTGGAATTGCATACCTATAGCTCCTTGTCTGCACATTTCTTGCCTATGTACAAAGACACGATGTCCGAAGCCGACCTATCTGTTGTATATTATAGCGAGCATGCGCTGTCGCTCAAGCGGTTGCCGATGCTTGATGCTGAACAGGTGAGGCAGTCGTTTGCCAATGCCAACATCAAGGTCTATACCGATTCCGACGAGTTGTATCGCGATTTGCGGGCTATGGACCTCAATAATACCAATCTGTTGATGATGAGCAGCGGCAACTTTAATGGTATTGATTTAGAAAAAATAATTGATTAAAATATTATGGCAAAATTTGAAATAGGCGACAAAGTGAAGTTTCTGAATGCGATAGGTGGTGGTGTTGTTACCAAAATCGCAAAAGACACGGTGTACGTAAAAGATGAGACAGGGTTCGACATGCCGATGGCACCCAACGAACTAATCCGAATGGCGGATCAACAAGGCGCAGCAACCGTGTTTAACCAGGAATGCAATACGTCCAGTAAAAATGAATCTAAGAATGCCCCCTATCGGGAGCCTACCACCTACGAACTTGAGGAGGAGAACCGCAGGCTGCGGTCGCAGAATGCAAGCCTTCAGGACCGTGTTCGCCAACTCGAGTCGCAGGTTATCAACTTGCAACGCACGTTGGCTCGATTGGCATAGCCAGAACGAAAAATAAAAATATCAACAAACATGTCACGTCAAATTTTATTAGGCAAACTTACGTTGGGAGGTGGTGCACCCATCCGAGTGCAGTCCATGACCAATACCAATACCCTCGATACCGAAGCTACCGTCAGTCAGACATTGCAGTTGGTGGAGGCAGGGTGTGAGATAGTGCGTATCACGGCACCCGATGTGGCGTCCGCCCAAAATTTGTATAATATTAAAAACGAGTTGTCTAAACGGGGTTGTGAGGTGCCTATAGTGGCGGACATCCATTTCAATCCCAAAGCCGCCGAGGTGGCAGCGTCTATTGTAGAGAAAGTGCGTGTAAATCCAGGTAATTATACCGATCGTAATGTCGGCAAGACAACATTTAGCGAGTCGGAGTATAACGACGAACTGAAACGTATCGGCGACAAGATGTCCACGCTTATCAATATCTGCAAGCAGCATCACACAGCCATGCGTATAGGCACCAATCATGGGTCGCTGTCTGAGCGAATCATGAGTCGCTACGGAAATACTGCCGAGGGTATGGCGCAGAGTGCCATCGAGTTTGCTGAGGTGTGTCGCCAACAAGATTATCACGATTTGGTTTTTTCGATGAAAGCCAGCAATGTTAAAGTGATGGTTGAGAGTACACGTCTTTTTGTCAACAAAATGAAGCAGTTGGGAGTGGATTATCCTATCCATCTGGGTGTTACCGAGGCTGGCGATGCCATGCAGGGGAGGCTCAAGAGCGCAGCGGGTATAGGTGCATTGCTTTTGGATGGAATAGGCGATACATTGAGAGTCTCGCTTACCGAAGATCCCGTTGCGGAGATTCCTGTAGCCTACGACATACTGCAAGCGGTTGGCGCCCGCATCAGTCAGTGTGAGTATATCGCATGCCCATCGTGTGGCAGAACGCAATACGACATCCAGACAGCGTTGCAGGCCATCAAGCAAGCCACACACCATCTGCGAGGAGTCAAGATTGGCGTCATGGGGTGTATCGTCAATGGTATTGGAGAGATGGCAGATGCCCATTATGGCTATGTGGGATGCGGTGCTGGCAAGATTGCGTTGTACAAAAATAAGCAGTTGGTCAAAAACAATATTCCACAGCAAGATGCAGTGGCAGAGTTGGTCAAGTTGATCAAAGAAGGGGGCGATTGGGTAGATGCGTAGCCGTACGAGATAATTTTATTTTATTTCGGAAAATGGCTTTTTATTAGTATCTTTGCACCAATATGTATAAGAAATTGTAAAGTATTGTGTTTGGTGTATTGTGTTGATATATAATTTGTTGGTAATGTTGTTGCAGGGAGAGTGACCTTTTTCGACACCTAAAGTTTGAATGAATATTAACT
>JAGHVA010000003.1 GCA_018064565.1 Candidatus Colimorpha onthohippi | reverse complement strand
CACCGTATGCTGTATCTACGCTGTTGATAGCGTATGCGCGTACGTAATAAGTTGTGCCTGCTGTTAGGTTCGTAATGGTGCTGCTGAACGAGCCTGTACCTGTGCCATCGGTGGTCTTGCCTATGCAGTTGGTTATAGTAGGATTGCTTGATGTACTCCAGCATACGCCCCTTGCGGTAACCGCTGCCCCACCATCGGAGGTGATGTTGCTGACTACTACGGCGGAGGTAGCGGTGATGTCGGCGGCTTCGGCTTGAGATACTGTTGGCATCGCACCCTCTGTAACAAATGGCAACGTCTCGCCATAGGCGGTGCCTATACCATTGGTAGCGTATGCCCGCACATAGTAGGTGGTGCCAGCTGAAAGCCCTGTAAGAGTGCTGCTGAACACGCCTGTGCCTGCCCCGTCGGTGGTCTTGCCCAGACAGTTGCTCACGGTGGGGTTGGGCGACAAGCTCCAGCATACGCCACGGCTGACGACTGGCGAACCGCAGTCGGACGTAACATTGCTGACCACTACCGCACCCCGTAGTGGTTATAGCAGCTGTCTGCAGCGTGGATAGCATAGGCGCAGAAGGTAACGTTACGATAGATATGAGTTCGCCATACGCAGTGCCTGCGCTGTTGGTGGCATAGGCACGCACATAGTAGGCGGTATTTGCCGAGAGTCCAGTTGGAGTGCTGCTGAACAACTCTGACGAAACCACATCGGACGTCTGCCCCACGCAGTCGTCCGAGGTAGGATTGCCCGTTGTGTTCCAGCAGACACCGCAGGCGGTAACTGCTGCACCGCCATCGGAGGTAATTTCACTGATTATCAAAGCACCCGATTGGGTGATACCAGTGGTAACGACGGTGCTCAACGACGGTTTGGACACTGGTTTGACCACATCACTCACCAATCGCACCGATTGAGCATAATAGCGGTAGTTGTTGTCGGAGAAGAAGTCACGGCTGTTGAAATCGAGTCCATACGCTTTGTCGCTGCTGATGACCGAAGAGGACCAATAATAGCCGTAATTGTCCACACCGATAGCCTCACGTCCGCTGCGGTAGCCTGCGGCTGGCAAGAATATAGCGCCAGCCGCCTCCATATCCTCCCACTGCTGGGCAGTGTAGCGGTTGGTTGTCCACCCGTTGGCACTTCCAGAGGTAAAGGTGCAGCTGAGGGGCAACGTCCAGTTGTCGGGCAGGAACACCACGCCATGGGTGCCAGCCACCTCGGCATAGCCGCGTTTAGCTGCAGCACGAGGTCTGCCGTAATATAGGTAGTCCCACTCTTGGTGCGTCAGCAAACGCCATCTGCCAGGATTATTGCCTCCGTTGCTGATGGCATTATATACACCCCAATCGTAAAAGGCACTGCGCCCCGTTAAACCTGGATTGGTCTGATTGTAAGAAGGTCCGTAGCCATATTTGTTATTGACGGTATCGACCAAGTTGGTCGCCTCGGAATAGGGGTTGTAGTTCTGGTTGCCGCCATCGGCGGTGTTGTGGTAGCCGCTGGTGCCCCAGCCGAAGAGGTCAATCCAGCCCGTATAGGTAGATGACACATTCTCGTTGCCACAGCCGATATAGTCGTACTGATTGGCAGCAAAGCACCATTTGCCCGGCTTGATGGTATTGTCGGCGCAGACGTGCTCACCCGACATAGAAAACTGGAGGTTGCCCGCTGAGAAACGGACCTGTAGCGACTCTGAGACCGAGAATTGTCCAGACAACGCACCGTTGTCGCCTTTGACTACAGATGATCCACCTGTGCTATTGGCGCAAGGATCCTGTGCCACAAACGATACCGCTGCGCCATAGATGGTGCCGGTGCTGGTAGTTGCATAAGCGCGTACATAATAGGTACGATTACCTACAAGCCCCGTAACCGTGCTGGTGAATTCGCCTGCACCACTGCCATCGAGGGTATAACCCATACAGTTACCTACCGTAGGATTTTCAGCCACACTCCAGCATACGCCTCGCGCCGTAACCTCCACACCGTCCGCAACTACGATATTGCCACCTGCCGAGGCACTGGTGGCAGTGATGTTGGTAACTGTCGTAGTGGTGAGCGTTGTCGTAGCAGGAGCGGGGGTGGTGTCGGGAGCGGGAGAGGGGCGACTGCCTCCTCGAATAGAATCCACAACACGGTTCAGGCTGTCGATACGGTACTGCAACATGCGAGCCCAGCTACTACAAGCCTCTTGCGACCCCATAAC
>JAGHVA010000229.1 GCA_018064565.1 Candidatus Colimorpha onthohippi | reverse complement strand
CTATGAAAGCTTTTAAGATTTCGTGTCTCTTGGTTGCCATCGCTTTTATGATGGCATCATGCAGCAAGGGTAGCCAATCCAGTACCACGGGTTGGAATTTGAACGATTCTGAATGGGGTGGCTTTGAGGTGTCTGATGTCGTAGATCAGCCAGATGCTCCAGGTCTGCTGTTTATTGAAGGCGGTTCGTTTGTGATGGGTCGTGTGGCGGATGATTCCCGTTTCCAGTGGAATAATAAGGCTCATACTGTTACGGTGTCGTCGTTCTATATGGATGAGACAGAGGTCTCGAATGTAGCATATCGCGAGTATGTGTATTGGGTGGAACGTGCGTTTGGTGAGGAATTTCCAGAGAAAGTCAATGCCATCCGTCCTGATCCCAATGCTTGGCGTGATAAGTTGGCATGGAGAGAGAGTGCTGTGGATTATTATTTTGAGAGCCCTATCTATAGCGAATATCCTGTAGTAGGTGTTACTTGGGAGCAGGCTTCCAAATATTGCAAGTGGCGTACCGACCGTGTCAACGAGAAGATTCTGGTTGACCGTGGTATCATCAGTCTCAGTGTGGCTGAGCTTGAAGGAGCTTCTGCGTTCCAGACAGATGTCTATCTGGCAGGTCTTTATGAGAGTGAAGGTGGCGAGATGTTGCCTGACCTTAACCCAGCGGCTGGCGGCGAAGGTCGTAACGTTCGCAAAAGCGACGGTATATTGATTCCTTCGTATCGTCTGCCTACCGAGGCAGAATGGGAGTTTGCCGCTTTGGGTATGATTGGTAATACCGTTGATGAACGTATCGTTGAGCACAAGACCTATCCATGGGCAGGTCAGAGCGTACGTTCTGCCAACAAGCAGTACTATGGTCAGTTTTTGGCCAACTTCAAGCGTTCGCGTGGCGATGCAATGGGTGTGGCTGGCAACTTGAACGATGCTTGGGATTATACGGCTCCTGTGAAGTGGTATTTCCCCAACGATTACGGCTTGTATCACATGGCTGGCAATGTAAGCGAGTGGTGCATGGATGTGTATCGTAAAGATGTAAACCCAGTTGGTGGTGAGGATTTGAACCCATTCCGTGGTAATGTGTATCAAGAAATGGTATATGTAGATGGTGAGGTTCAGCGTGATGAGGAGACGGGCGATGTGCAATACAAGAACATCGAAGATCAGCACAACCGTCGCAATTATCGTCAAGCAGATAATGTAAACTATCTTGATGGCGACTATGCGTCAACAATTTTTGATTACAACAATAATACCGCTATTGAGGAATGGGTGTCTTCAGGGTCTGGCAACGGTGAAGAGGGTGAGGAGTCTGATGAAGGCGAAGGTACAGGTGTTGACATGTCGAACCAAGATGAGGTGAGTAATTTGATGTATCGTCGTACGCCAGGCAATCAAAAGGATGTTACATCGTTGATTAACAACAAGGTTCGTGTGGTGAAAGGTGGTTCTTGGAACGATCGTGCCTATTGGATGCAGGCGGGTACTCGTCGCTACTACGATCAAGACAAATCTACGGCTTGGATTGGTTTCCGTTGTGCGATGGATCGTATCGGTTCACGTACGGGCGAGTAATTGTGGATTTGAATATGTATATGGGGTGTGCCGCAGGCACACCCTTTTTTGTTTTATCTTCTCAAAAAAAATGAAGATATTTAATTTCTAAAAATGATTTTGTCTTGGTCCGTTTGGCAATAGTTGATATTCGCTGTTTTTTTTTGGGGGGGGGAGGATAAGCAGCGCTCATACCTCCCTTTTGTCGGATTTCTCGTGTCGGCATAGTGCAAGCGATGGATTTTGGATAATTTTGAGGTATGGATGTCGAACAAACAATTAAAATTGCGTATCTTTGCAATCTATTTTGTTGTTAGAATAGGATGGTTAAGTCTCGGTTATTATTTTTGTTATTGTTTTTCTTATCGCAGGTGTCGCCAGCGATATATGCTCAAAAACTGATTACGTATGATGCAGGTATGGGTACTCGCGACCCAGAAAATTCGGATGTCTGGATTTTATACCAGCGTGTGAGAGCAGAGCATGACGGTATGGTTCTCTATGCCGATTCGGCTTTGTTGAACACCTCACGTAATGATTTTACGGCATATCGTAAGATTAAGATAGAGCTAACCGATACAACTACGATATGGGGCGACCATTTGTATTATGATGGTGTTAGCCGTACGCTTGATATCTGGGATGATACTGTGATTTTGATAGACGGTGCCACGGTGTTGAAGACTACCCATCTTATGTATGACCGTAATACCTCTACGGCAGCTTATACCACATGGGGACATACCTATAGCGATGGGAAGGAATTGTTGAGCCGCGAAGGATATTATAATTCAGAGACTAAACAGTTGGATATTTACAATAAGGTGGAGCTGTACGACAGCTCGATGCGTCTGTTTACGGATACCCTGCTTTACAATACGCGAACGCATATTGCCTCGTTTGTAAGTCCAACACACATATATTCCGATTCGGTTACAATCTATAGCGAATATGGCTATTACCATACAGACTCTGCGTTTGCACAGTCAACAAAGGCTTCTCGTATCACCACAGAACAAAAGATTTTGACGTGCGACACGCTTTACTATTGGGAACGGTTGCAGTTGGGTGAGGCGCATCGGAATGTAGTGATTACCGATACCGTGAATGATGTGGTGTGTACAGGCCGCTATGGCGAAACTAATCAGCAGACCCATTGCTCGTTGGTTACAGACAGTGCTTTGGTTACAATGGCCGACGAAGCAGATACGTTGTATGTGCATGCGGATACCATAAGGGTGTATGTGGATAGCAGCCGCAAACTACAGCGAATAAACGCCTATTACAAAGTCAAGTTTTTCCGTAACGACGTGCAAGGAATGTGCGATTCGCTTGATTACATAGCGGCTGACTCTCTGATGCGGCTCTTCAAAGAGCCAGTGTTGTGGTATGAGAATTATCAGTGTCATTCAGATAGTATTGATGTGTGGCACGATACGTCGGGAGTAAGGTTGGCGCATCTTAACGGGCGGAGCATGATGGAGCAGCAGGTGGATAGGGATAAGTTCAACCAGCTGAAAGGCAAACGTAGTGAGGTGTTTTTTCAAAAAGGGGATCCAACGCATGCAGATATATTAGGCAATGCGCAGATGGTTTATTACATTACCGAAGAAGATTCGGTAGGACGGCAGTCGCTGATAGGTGTCAATACGGGTGTTGGCTCAGATATGCGTATCTATTTTGAGAGTCGTCAGCCTTGGCGGTTGACCACTTATGGCAGCCCAGATATGTCCACTTATCCTTTGAGCCTTTTGCCTGATGAGCAACGCCGATTGCCTGATTTCAAGTGGATGTCGGGCAATCGTCCGCGCAAACCTGAGGATGTGTTTTTACGATAGTAATGGTGACATTTTGTCAGTGGTGTGTGGCTTCTTGTGATTGAGGTGCCGTATATGCATGAGAAAAATGGTAGAAAGCGTGGCAGAGTATGACAAAATGACAAAAAACGGGTGTTTGGAAAGCAATTTGAATCATATAAGAGAGTAAACATATTTAGCATAATGAAAAAAGAACAAAACAAGGAAGAACAAGCACAAGAGGTGCAGCAAGAGGCTGCACAGCAAGAAAATCAAAAAACAACAACGGATGCAGCTGAAACGACGGAATCGGCAAATAGCGGTGATCTTGAATCAGAGCCTTCGT
>JAGHVA010000243.1 GCA_018064565.1 Candidatus Colimorpha onthohippi | reverse complement strand
CCTCTATCCCACCGTCAGCACGCCCTACACCACCATCACCGGCCTTACCGCTGGCACGCGTTACACCTTCTACGTCTATGCCTATTGCACCGACAACGCCTGCTACGGCAATGCCGGCACCACCTTCGCCACCACATTGTGTGTGCCTTACGCACTGCCCTACAGCGAGAATTTTGATAGTTATGGCGACGAGTACGGCTACTATGGCACATGTGTCAATGCTGGTGCTCCGTCAGCACCGCTGCGCTACAACTACGGCGATCACTACATGCCGTCGTGCTGGACCTTTGCTAACCAGGCTGCTACCTCCGCAGCATGGCCGCAGGCCTATATCGCCAACGGTACTATGTACGACAACAGCCAGTACAGTGCCGTTGCCAAGAGCGGCAAGTATGCTCTGTATATGAGGCCTAACACCACGGGTGTAACCAACTCGGCTGTGGCAGCACTGCCAGAGTTTGAACTGCCTATCGACAGTCTCACCATCACCTTCTCGCACCGCGACCTCCGCACAAACGGCAACTATGGCGGACCGCTTGAGATAGGCTTTATGAATAATCCCAACGACCCGAACTCCTTTGTGCAGTGCGCCACCTTCAACAACACGCAGGCGTTGCACAACTCGTCATACACCACGAGCACTTTCGATTTTGCCGACTACTTCCGTCGCAATCCTGCCTTGCAGCATGGTGGTGCTCGTATCGCATTCCGTTATGCCTACCTGAACGGAACTTCCACGTTGTTCCTCGACGACATCAATGTCTATAAGTCCGAAGGCTGTCCTGCTATGCAGGGCATCACGGTGGCGCACACCACCACCTCGCCTGTCACCACCACCGTCAGTTGGACGGCGCAGACCTCGGCACAGTACTACGTCATTGAGTACGGCAAGCATGGCTTCGGCCTTGGCAACGGCCACGACACCATAGTCTATGGCAACAGCCTCGCCCTGACGCTCGACACCAACACCCTTTACGACTGCTACCTCCACGCCTATTGCGCCATCGGCAGCAGCCATGGTCCCGACACCCTCATCAGCTTCCGCACGCCAGCCTCTGGCTGCCCCGCCTACACCGTGCCTTACTACGAGGACTTCGATATCTACTACTACGCCAACGCCACCACCACGGCTGCCCGCAACGGCAACATATCGGTTGATGGCCGACACAGCACCAATATCTACAATGTCAACACCAACAGTCCGCAGCGTCCTTACTGCTGGACACGTCCGTTGGCTGGCACCTACGCCCACGACTACAACAACAGCGACGACCGCTACCCGCGTGCCTTCCTCTTCACCAACGAGACCGAGGCCAACGAAGGGGTGAGCTATGCCATGGGTGCCTCGCGCAGCATTGCCCGTAGTGCCATGGAGTTCCTGCCCATATTCACCGAGCCTCTCGAAAACTTGCAACTGAAATTCAACTATCGTTTCTATAACAAACTGCACGGTACCGCCTACGTTGTTGTAAGCACAGTGAACAACAACGTGAACACCTATACCGTTGTCAAGAAACTTGAGCCTACCGAGCAGTGGACTACCGACAGCGTGGCGTTCTACGACGTGGTCGAACCCGGCGTGCAGTATTACATGGGCTTCCGCTACGAGTACCCCGACGCAGTGGCTGCCACCTACAACACGGGTGCCCTTTATCTCGACAGCGTGGCGGTAACCTTGTTGCCGTCGTGCCGTCAGCCCAACAGCCTCGCCATCAACAGCGACAACACCATCACCGATGGCAGCGTGGTGCTCAACTGGCAGGGTCCTGCCAGTGCCACCGGCTACGAGGTGGTGCTGGTGAATGTGTCCGGAGAATCCGGAGAGTCCGGAGAGTCTGGAGAGTCCGGAGAGTCCGGAGAGTCCGGAGAATCCGGCAATTCCAGAATATCCAGAATAATCACTGCCGCTACTACTACCACCTTCAGCGGGCTTGTCTCGGGCGACCGCTACATTGCCTACGTCCGCACTATCTGCGGCGAGGGCGACACCAGCGGTGCCGTCAGCCTCGCCTTCGAGGCTCCCTGCCGTCCGCAGGACATCCCCTACACCGAAAACTTTGACCAATACACGGGCGAGATGGGTCAGCACATCAGCATCGACATCAACGCCCCAGCTCTCTATATCTATGGTGCCAACGCCCTCTACGAGCATGCCACCATGCCTACCTGCTGGAACTTCGACAAGTTCTCGCCCATTTCCTTTACCAACCTCACCTCCTATCCGCAGGCCTTCCTCACCGCGCAGGACAACCTGCAGTTCACCGCCGCCGACGGCAACGTGCTGCTGCTCAAGAACACCACGGCACTGCACGGTGCTACCGCCTTGCTGCCGCTGATGAAAGCCAACCTCGGCGCGTTGAAGATTACCTACTACTACCGCAACCACAACGCCTACGACGGCACCAGCCGTATGCAGTTAGGCTACGTTACCGGCTCCATCAGCGGCACGCCGCAGTGGACCATGCTCAAGGAGTACGACCTGAAAGATGTCTATACCAAGGTGGAGTACGACTTCAGCCGCGATGGCAACAGTTACCCTGCCGACGCGCGCATCGCCATCCGTTGGGCTGGTACCGCCAGCACCGCCACCTACTACCTTGCCATCGACAGCATCAAGGTGGATAGCGCCAACACTTGCGCCACCGTCCAGAACCTCGCCGTGTCGGCACGCACCGACAACAGCGTCTCGTTGCAGTGGGATGCCGTGCCTGGTGCCACCTTCAGCGTGGTGGTCAACGACGAGCAGTCCGGCACCCGCAACGAATACACCAGCAACGTGAATCGCTACACCGCCACGGGTCTCACCGCCGGCAACCGCTACCAGTTTGTGGTGCGTGCCGTCTGCTCGCCCGAAAGCATGGGCGACAGCGTGGTGATTTACGCCAAGCCCACCTGCACGCGTATGCCGCTGCCTTACTACGAGCATTTCGACGCCTCGACGCGCAGTGCCGAGGTCTCCGCTACGCCCACCGCCGTGCCTGCCAACTATGGCGACGGCACCCATCAGTTGCCGCAGTGCTGGAGTTTTGCCAACCTCAGCAACTCCAACACCACCTATCCGCAGTCCTTCGTTGTGAAGGCCGGCGACAACAGTGGTGCTCCTTACGGCTACTATGGCAGCAACGGTGCTTTGGTGCTTCGCAACGACGGTGCCGAGAGCCGCCGCACGGTGGTTGCCCTGCCGGGCTTCCTCTCCGCCAGCCGTGGCGTAACGCTGCCGTTGGACAGCCTCACCATTGCCTTCCGCTACCGTGCCCTCCGCGAGGCGCAGCCTGGCAACATAGAGTTCGGTTATATGACCGACCCCGAGGATGCCAACACCTTCGTGATGTTGCAATCCATTGGCGATGCCGCCCACGACTACCAACTCTTCACACATGACTTCTTGCTGGATGGTGTACGTTATCCCACGGGTGCCCGCATCGCCCTGCGTTTCACCGCCGTGGATGCCGACAGTCCCGTGATGATCGACGAGGTTATCGTTGACCAGAGCACCGACTGCAAGCGTCTCGACAACGTGCAGGTTGCCGCCCTCGACGACCACAGCGTCAGTTTCGACTTCAACGACCCGGGCAACGCCACCGCCTACCGTGTGGTGTATGGTGCTCATCCCTTCTTCCCTGGCGATGCCGGCGAGCAGACGGTGAACACAGCCAGTGCCAACGTCGTTGTCAGCGGTCTCACCGCTTCCTCTGCCTACGACTTCTATATCTCCAGCCAGTGTGCCGCGTTGCAGAGCCCGTGGGTCAAGGTAACCGCCGCTACGGCGGCAGCCGCCACGGCACTGCCGTATAACGAGAATTTCGACGGCTACGCCTCCGCTGCCTACGGTGGCAACCAGTACGCCAACTATGCCGCCGCCACCTACGGCAACGCCTTTGCCGGCTCGCTTATACCCGCGTGGTTCTCGCCGCTGCGCAGCAGCTACTATGCCGCCAACGGCTACCGTCAGGCATGGATGTGCGGTGCCACCGCCTATTTTGCCTACGACGGCTATGCCGACGTGGTGCAACGTTCCTTGGCGCTCAAGAGCCAGAAGGGTAGGGCAGCCTACGCCGTGCTGCCTTACTTCGGCACCACCGCCGACAGCCTCCGCATGGCGTTCGACTACCGCTTCTACGACGCCAACCTCTACGGCACCGCCGAGGTGGGCGTGATGCGTTCGCCCTACGACGTGAGCAGTTTTGTCAGCGTAGCCACCCTTACCCCATACGCTGCACCGGCCAACGGCACGCCGTCGCAGAACTTCACCCATCAGACCACCATCGACCTCTCGCACCTGCTGACGGGTGCCGCCGCGGACTACCGCTATGTGGCAATCCGTTACCAGTATGCTGGCGAGAGCAACGACGCAGCCCTCTATATCGACAACCTCAGCGTTGAGCAGATAGCCGAGTGCGAGGCACCCCTCGCCGAGGCATACAACGTGGGTGCCACCGAGGCCTCGTTGCAGTGGGTACGCAACTGCGGTGCCGCCGACGGCTACGAGATAGCCTACGGCACCACCAGCACATCGCTGACCGAGAGTGCCATAGCCACAGGCACCAGCACCACCCTTGCAGGGTTGCAGACCAACACCACCTACTACTACAAGATGCGCGCCAAGTGCGGCGAGATGTACAGCGAGTGGAGCGAGGTTCGCACCTTCAAGACCACCTGCGAGAGCATGAGCGTGCCGTTCGAGGAGAACTTCGAGTCGTACAGCACCAACGTCTCCACCTACGCCCTCTATCCGCAGTATCCGTTTGTGGAGGCCAACATGCCGCAGTGCTGGGACTTCCCAGGAGTGAACACCGCTTCGGGCAACAACACCGGAATCTATCCGCAGGCCTACCTCACCAAGGAGGGAACCTTCACCCACGCCGCCAACGGCAAGTCGTTGGCGTTGAAGAGCTACAATGGCACCACGCCGATGGTGGCTATCATGCCTCCGTTAGACGTTCATGCCTCGTTCAGCACTATCGAGTTCTCCTATCGCAACTACGATGCCTCTGCTGGTCGTCTGCAACTTGGTGTTACCACCAGCCGCACCGACCCGAGCGACTTCCGCCCTGTGAAGAATGTCATCGTTGGAGGCACCGCTTTAGGTGCTGCCGTTACCGACCTCACGAGCAAGACCGTCTTTACACGTGCTTCCTACAGTTTCAGCAATGCCGGTCTCGCAGTAGACACCACCTACTACATTGCTTTCCGCTTCGTTCCCAACGATGTTGTTACGCCTACCAATGTCGCCGTTATCGACAGCATCAAGATTTCGTCGTCACAGAAGTTGACGGCTGGAGTAAAGTACAGCGATGCATTGCTGATGTGGAACATACAGGCTGACTGGACAAAGGCCTGTGAGTCGGCTACCAAGTACCAACTCAATTATGCCGTTGTTGGATTGGATCATGTACCTACAGAGGAAGAGTTTATATACGACACTGTTGTGGAAAATAGTTTGAAGTGCATAATGTATAATGCCACAGAAGGATACAATTACTATATGCGTGTTCGTGGTATGTGCAATGGAGAGTGGAGTCAATGGTCTAATGTTGTACGTGTTGGTGTAGGACAAAGGTGTTGGACAGAGGATTTTGAGGGTGATGTGAGCGATTGGTATTTCTGGTCGAACAACAACGACAAGTGGATGATTGGGACTGGCTGGGCCGCCAGTGGTTCAAAGGGTCTGTATGTTACGGACAATGGTTCCAGGTATAACTATGGTGCTGGAAGCAACACGTCGTATGCTATGCGCAATCTGCCAGTACCGTTGCAACCAGGTCAGACTATTACTTGGTCTTGCAATTGGCGTTGCTGGGGTGAGAGTACATCGTATGACTTTATGTATCTGTACCTCGTCCCAACCGATACGTGGAATAATAATCCATATACTGGTAGCACACCTACGAATGGCGCGATGCTTTTGAATAGACCTCGTGTCAATTCTATCCAGACGAGTAGCGGAAGTTGTAATCCGGCTCGTGCTACAACGTACCGTTGGGCCGTAACGTGGCGTACTGATGGTAGCGGAACGACAAATCCTCCAGGAGCTATAGATAACCTTCGTATTTGTTATTCTCCAGATCCTGTGCCAACCTGTCCGTTGCCGACAACGCTGGTGGTGGACAACATTACTCGCAACGAGGCTACTATCTCGTGGGTCGAGCCTGGCACCTCTACCGAATGGTATGTGGAGTATGGTCCCGAAGGTTTCGCCGAGGATACGAGAATAGACTTCGACACGGTATATAGCACCCACGACGTGTTGCACAACTTGCCATCTGGCACTAAGTGCGAGGTGCGCGTCTATAGCAATTGCGGCGTGGTGCGTGGCGTGAGCGATGCCCTCATCGCCAAGTTCGTCACCGAATGCGACGACTACGCCATCCCCTATACCGAGGACTTCGACATCTACGTCAATGACATCTCCGCTACCGCCACGGGTACGCCTATCGTTACCCCTGCCACTTCGCCCAACAACGAGATGGCGAACTGCTGGACATACACCGCTATGAGCAGTGTGGCTGCCGCTACCTCCAACGTGGCGCAGATCTTCCTCACCAAGCATAGCAGCTATATGCAGGGCATCAATGCCTTGCTTTTCAAGAGCCAGAGTACCAGCCTGATGCCTTGTGCCGCCCTGCCGAGTTTCACCGAGCCGCTGGGTATGCTGAAACTGACCTTCAACTACAAGAACAGCAGCCCCAACAGCGGCAGCCGTCTGCAGATTGGTTACATGACCGACCCGAACGACGCCTCCACCTTTACCACCATCACCACCCTCGCCCTCTCGGAGGGGTGGAAACAGTATGAGTACGACTTCCGCCGTGCCGGCCGCACCTTCCCCGAAGGGGCAAGGATAGCCTTCCGCTACGCTGCCAACAGCACCGCCGACATCTGCTATGCCGCCATCGACAGCGTCAAGGTAGATCTTGCACCCGAATGCGGTAACGTCACCAACCTCGCCGTAGCAGCCCAGGTGGCTGGCGGCGTAACGCTGCAGTGGACTCCCGTGGTGGGTGCCGCCAAGTACGAGGTGGAATATGGCGTACACGGCTTCCAGAAAGGTACGGGTACCATCAACAGCAATGTCTCGGTCAGCAGTTACACCGTTACGGGTCTGCTTGCCACCAAACTCTACGACTTCTACGTTACCGCCATTTGTGGCGAGGGCAGCGTCAGCACCGATGCTGCTATGATTAGCGCCCGTCCCGGCTGTGCCGACCGCGAACTGCCCTACACGCAGGATTTCGACTACGACGGCTACGGCACCGTTGTCGCCAACATCACCACGGCGGTATTGACCCAGCCTACCGCCTATCCGTTGCAGGATATGCCCGCCTGCTGGCAGTTTGCAGGCATCTCCGAGTTGCAGAGCCTCTATCCCAAGGCATATATCTATCGTGGTGCCAACAGTCAGGGCGGCAGTGGCAACAGCCTCGTGCTGACCACCGACCAGCCGTCGCACCCCGTCTATGCTGCGCTGCCCACCTTCACTACGCCCACCGAGCGTTGCGTGGTGAGTTTCTACTACCGCAACCAGTTGTCCACCGACCTTACCAAGTTGCAGTTGGGCTACATGACCGACCCGCAGGATGTCAGCACCTTCGTCGAACTCGAACAGTTGGCTATCTCCGGCACCATGCGTCGTGCTGAGCACGACCTGAGCCTCGACGGCCTCACGCTGCCCGCCGGTAGCGTCATCGCCTTCCGCTATGCGGGTGCCGCCACCACCCAGGCCATGATAATAGACAGCGTGCGCGTGTATCGTGCCGCCGACTGCCCCAAGGTGCAGGGTATCGCCTTCAGCGGTCAGAACGCCAACGCCACCAATATCAGCTGGACGGCGGTTGATGCCGCCGACGGCTATCGCATAGAGTACGGACGCCGCGGCTTCACGCGTGGCACCGGCACGGTGGTCAACACCACCAACGCCTTCGCCACCCTCAACCTTGAGCCGGGCATCGCCTACGACTTCTATGTCTCAGCTCACTGCACCGCCGTCGATGCCTACGGCGAGGCTGGCTTCGCCAGTTACCGCGCCGCCTGCTCGGGTAGGGTGCCAGTGCCTTACTACGAAGATTTCGACCTCTACACTACGGACATCGCCAACAACGCCTCTGGCTCGTATGTCAAGCCCTATTATCGTCCGCACAACTGCCTCTCCAACACCTGGATCAACTACCCGAACAACACCCTGCCGCAGTGCTGGCAGTTCCCCAACATGTCGCCCTACGCCGACTATGCCGACAATGCAGCCTATTTCCCGAAGTTCAACCTCGATAGTACCAACAATTCCTATCGCTACCGTGGCAACAGCCTTGCTTTGGCATCTTCACGCAGCGTCAACGCCAATGCGGTGCTGCCGCTCTTCAACGTACATGTCAACCACCTCAAAATCAGGTTTAAGGCCACATCGGGTATATCCAACACCACAGGCTACGGCTATGTGGGTCTCACCACCGATCCTACCAACGTCAACGGCAACTGGATTCAGATAGCCCAATTCCAGCCCACCGCAGCCTCGATGAAGGACTACGAGTATTCCTTTATCGATGCAAATCTCGACAGCAACCTCGACTACTATATCGTAATCCGCTACAATGGTGGCAACACCTACGACAGCCGCTATGTGCTGTATGTCGATAACGTAGAGGTGTTTGAGGACGACTGCCAGCAACCCGTGCATATCACCATGGACGACAGCCGTGCGCTGAACGAGGGCATCATGGAACTCAACTGGATAGGTCCCGATGCCGACAACGGCAAGCCCAAGGCACACCACTACACCATAGAGTACGGCCTGACGGGCTTCGAGCGCGGCCATGGCGAGTGGCTGCGGGTCGATACCGACTACGCCGCCATCCGTGGTCTGCTGCCTAACAAGCAGTACGACTTTTATATCTCCACCTACTGCACCGCTTCCGACATCAGCGACGCCACCAAGGCCACCTTTACCGCTCCTTGCGCTATGGTCAACCTGCCGTATCAAGAGAACTTCGACAGTTACCTGACAAGTAGTGGCAACACCACATATTATAACAACTCAGTTGCATTCAACGCACTGTATATGCCTTCGTGCTGGAAGTTTACTGGCGACATTTCTACGGCTGTTAACAATGCCAATATTACTGTCCCGTTCTTGACCAACTACAGCAACCACAGCAATCCGCGTAACCTTGCATTGCATACTTACACCAATGCCACGAAGGTTGTAGCCGCTTTGCCACATTTCAACGCTTCGGCGCAGAACCTCTCCGTCTCCTTCTGGTATCGTGCCTATAACGCATCGTACGGCAACCAGTCGATAGGTATAATGACCGACCCGAACGACCCCAATACCTATATCGAGATTGCCTCGCTTGCTCGCAACACTGGCTGGCTGCAATACGTCAACGAAGATATATCCTCCGTCATTCCTGAAGAGCAGCGTCTCGACACGGCGACGTACTATTATCTTGCCTTCCGCGAGGTGGCAAGTGCCACGAATGCGGCTTCCACCTTCTTTATCGACGACATCAACATCAGCGAGGTGAGCAACCTCTGCCGCACGCCCGAAGTGGTGGACAGTACCTCTGCCGACGATGCTGGCACCATAGGTTGGAAGGTTACCGTGCCACACGCCACACGCTACACCGTGGCGTACAGCGACGATGCCGCCGACTTCAACCCCGCCAACCCTGCCACCTACCTCGGCAGCGTAGTCTATGACGTGCCGCAGACGGGTGCTACCATCGACAGCTTCGGCGTAGCCATCGCCGGCTTGCAACCGGGCACCCGCTACTATGTGGCTGTGCAGGGCACCAACGGCAGCTGCACCTCCGACTGGAGCGCCGTGAAGAGTTTCACCACCACGGGCGAGCCTCCAGTGCCTGCCGACTGTGCTGTGGCAGATCTTGCCTCCACCGCCGCTACCAGCGACAAGGCCACGTTGCAGTTCTCCAACGGCTATGCCTACACCAAGTGGCAGTTGGCTTACGGCTACCGTGCCGAGATGGATACCAACGATGGTGCTACCTATAGCCTGCTCGACATCACCACCGATGGCAACGCCATCGAGACTATAGAGATAAACTCCTTGACCGCCGACACCATGTATCGTTTCGCCATCCGTCCCGAAGTGTCGGACGGCGTGTGGTGCCAGTGGAGCAACTATGCCTCCGCCACCACGCTGAGCGACAACACCGTGCTTGTGCAGTTCAGCATACAGCATTCCGAGTTGGGTACCGTGGAGGGCGTTATCGACCAGACAGCCCATACCGTAACCTTCAACCTGCCGTTTGGTAGCGATGTAGCAAGCCTCACGCCTGAGTTCACCCTTGCCGACAGCCGCAGCACGCTGCAGGTGGCTGGTGCTGACCAGGAGAGTGGTGTTACTATTCAGAACTTCCAGTCGCCCGTAACCTACACCGTTGTGGCAGAAGACAACACCAAGACGCAGGACTATGTGGTAACCATAGTGCTTGGCACTTGTCCCGACCCGATGGGTGCGGATTACAGTGAGGTAGGCCGTCGCACCGCCACCCTGTCGTGGGGTGGGGCAGAGGGTACCCCTGTAGAGGGCTATGCCTTGCTGCTCAGCAACAGCGAGATAACCGACTTTGATGCCGCTATAGCTAATGGCGACACCATCATGATCGACTTCACCGCCCACGATGGTTCGTACAACTACACCTACCGTTTCGACAGCCTCGACCGCGACCACCAGTACTACACCTACATCCGCACGCAGTGTCCCGCTGGCGTTACCACCAACTGGCTGCGCCTGCCGTTGCACACCAACGACACCGCCGACTGCGGCATCGTAGAAGTGGCACAGTGTGGTACAGGTACAACTACCATGCAGGCAGGCCCTGTGCATATCTACCAATACAAGAGTTATATCCAGTTGCTATACGACAAGGCCTCCATCAACCATGAGGCTGGCTGGATTAAGTCGCTCTCGTTCAACTATTATAATGCCACTGCCACCAACAAGGAGATAACCATGTATGTTGGCAACACGACGCTCGCCAACCTGCCACAAACTACATTCTATTCGGTCAACCAGTTGCAGGAGGTTGTGGGACACCGTTGTTACACTTACGCCCGTCAGGGTACCGCTGCTGCCGACTACTGGACAACCATTGAGTTTGACCAGCCGTTCTACTACGATGGCAACAGCATCGTGGTGGCGACGAAGTCCGACTATTCGGGCTTCTGCTCGCCAGCACCTACCTATAGCAATTTCAGTGCATTCTATTACACAGCGTATGGCACCTACACTCGCAGAATATACAATACCAATACCCTAACTACACC
>JAGHVA010000008.1 GCA_018064565.1 Candidatus Colimorpha onthohippi | reverse complement strand
TTTTTTTTAAAACGTGTTTTTTTTTACTTTTTCCACCGTTTTTTTTGACTAAAAGGTTGATTTTCTTTTTGTAAATTATCAGCTACATCTTCAACTGAGCCATATAAGTACACGCCTCTGGTCCGAGATTAAAGAGCAGGTCGATAATGCTAACATCAGGAAGGAATGGTAGCTTTTCATCAAAGACCTGTGGATAGGCGGGCATCTGGCATTTGGGCAAGCGAGGGGAGAACATCTGCCGACAATCAGCTATACCCGCGTTGGCGAGCGAAGCGGAACTGGGTGGTATAAATTGGGTAGTCCTTGTTATTACCGTATTGATTTTTAATCGTTTCAACACATATTTGAGTAATGCCTCATTAAAATCGACCAAATTACTAAATGGTGTTGTAAGTATCGTTTCCAACTCATCACGGTAATACAAGAAATAGGGTGTAGCATTATACGCACTTTGTATTGCTCGCCAATGACGGATATTGAAACGTTCTGCATAACTGATAGTTACATCAGCTGTAATTGTATGATTGCCTTGTGGACGAGACACCTGGACTGTCAAATCCATAGGGCCTCCAGCGGTAGCAATCACGCACCGGTTGCGGTAGGTCTGTTTAGGATACGTCTCAAGCACCTCGATATATACTTCTTCATGGCGCATCAAGGCGGCCCAATAAGAAATAGGAGGCAAATAGGCTGTAGGAAAGATAGCAGTAACCGACATGTCAACTAATCTGGAACACTTTTGTATCAAGATAGCATAGCCAACTATTTCCCAATGATAACCGATTCTAACCGACCCTCTGTATCAAAAAAGAAATCCACATTGCCTTCACCAAACGAGACCCTACGCTCGTCCAAGTCGTCTGCGTCTGCCACATCCTGCTCATAATAGCCATGACCAACCATCATGTCAACAATTTGACGCTCTGAGAGTTCAAACAATTGTTTGCCAAAGAGTGTCGTCTCATGGTTAGAGCAATTGACACAAACAAGTAGCTGCTCATCGCCCTCACAAAAAAGAGCAATACCTTTATCATTATAGTACAAAATTGTAGTATCTCCCTCAACGGCATTTTCGATGGTTTCTGTCTCACTTGCAGCACCTAATATAGCAATAATTTGATTCATTGGCATATCAAAATGCAAATCGCCCAATCCTTGTTTGATATTGATTTCTAAATTCATAATATTAAGGTTATGGATAACTATGATTTACGCAACCTGCTGTTAAAATTCCACTACTCTAAAAATTGCTGACATGAGTAATAGCAGCACCACTATAAATTTCCAACGCCGTTCACGAATGGCAGTCTTACTTCGGCCCAACATGATAGCCCAGTAAGTCAACAGCCACGTAATAAGCACTAACGGTACTACACATCTTACCCAATTGGATGAGAATTCTGCCACAAAAGCCACTCCCATACCTACAAGCATCACGTTGATACCCGCTGCTATGGCAAGCGCAAATACAGTAGTCCACCGCGACAGATTGTATGCCATCGGTTGGCTGTTTTTTTTGCGGATGCCCATCAGTAATTTGACCGACACTATAATCATAAATCCCAGATAGATAAGTTCGTTCGTTTGCTGATATTGTCCTGCCATACTCTCATCAGTAAATGCCAACAAATCGCCTATTGCCAACCCAATTATCATCATAACAGCAAATATCAATGTGATAATTGCGGAGACAAGCAAACCCCGAGTAAGGCGAATTGGCACAGCCTCGGCACACGGCCTTACAATTATCATAGACTCAATGCCTAATGCCAGCGCAATGACAATACATTCAAAAATGGACATGATACAAAAAAGACAATTTATATTTGAGACAATCCGATAGCATTAACTATAGTGATAAAATCCGATACAGCGAGTTGTTCGGCACGCTGCGAAAGAAGCGATTCGGGGACTCTTGTCAAATCCATATTCAACTGCCGCAACGCATTACGAAGCGTTTTGCGACGTTGGTTAAATCCCGTTTTGACCACTCTTGTAAACAATTGCTCATCGCAGCCCAGATGCTCAATACCATTACGTCGCAAACGTATTACCGCCGACTTCACCTTAGGCGGTGGATTGAACACATTTTCATGCACGGTAAAAAGATATTCAATATCGTAAAAGGCAGACAACAGCACACTCAATATGCCATACACCTTACTACCAGGTGCAGCAGCCACACGTTCGGCAACTTCTTTTTGGAACATACCCACAACCTCTGGCACACTGTTTCGGTATTCGTAAACTCTAAAAAGAATTTGAGACGAGATATTGTAAGGGAAATTGCCTATCACCGCAAAGTTGCCACCAAATAAGGATTCTAAATCTACCTTCAAAAAATCGCCCTCAATCACTTTTAGTTGTGGATAATGCTGACGAAGATACTCAACCGACTCGGAGTCAATCTCTATAGCACAAAAAGCATACCGGCTGTCATCCACAAGATATTTTGTTAGCACACCCATGCCTGGTCCTATCTCCACTACGTTGACCGCAGCGTCTTTGTTATTGGCACAAGTAAGACTATCTGCAATATTTTTGGCGATGTTCTCATCGGTTAAGAAATGCTGACCCAACTGCTTCTTTGCTCGGACAGTATCTGATGGTACTGCTGGATATTTCTTGTATTTTGACATGACTGATACGTTAATAGGGTGCTCTGCGCTACAAAGATTTGCGCTTTTGTCTGGCTTGATCCACATAGATGCTGGATGGATATTCAAGTATCAACTGCTCATAGCATTGGCGAGCAACGTCTTTCTGGTTCAACTGCTGCTCGTTGAGTTGTGCACGCAGCATCAGGGCATCGTCTGTAATAATTTCATCAGGGTACATCTGAATCAGTTGAGACAACAAGCTGTCCGCCTCAAGATACTGCTGCTGACGCATACGGATTTGTGCTTTCTTCAAAAGCACATCGTCCAATAGTGGGTGGCTCAACACTTGGTGGCTGATGCCATCCAGCAAGATCCACGCACTATCCATCATATTGCGATACAAAAGCATGTCGGCATGGGCATACATCTCAAGCAAGTCGTAAGTGCTATCTTCTTCCATGTTGTCGCTTATCAGCAACGACAATTGCATAGCATCGTTCGCAATCAGTTTAGACGTCGAAGATCTTAGGACATTCAGTTGCGATTGAGCCCACTCAAAATCACCGTTATAATATGACAGTTGGGCGTTACGGAACTTAGCCTGCGCACCCAAGGCATCGTTTTTATATGCTTTCTCTACCTGCATATACAGCAACGACGCATCCCACACCTCTCCAGCAAAAAGCAACAAGTCGGCAAGGTCTAACTTTACCTCGCATCGTTTTTGCTCCGAGAGTTTTGGTATCTCAAGTACATCATACAGCACATCGCTTGCCGTCTGGACGTCGCCGATATAGTATGCCAGCAGTTGCGCATAGTCTCGCATCATCGGCGCTGTGGCTGGTGTATGCCCCAACTCGTCCAACGCATGCTCGTATTGTTCTTTCAGGTTTGCCAACTGGATCATAGGCAACGGAAAATTACGACTCAACTGCACAAACTGCACTTTCAGTACGCCAAGCCTGCTTTCATGATATTGCGCAACGGTATTCCCCTTTTCGACAATCAACTGGTAGCACTGACGAGCCACTTCATAATCGCCGCCCGACAACGCAATCTGAGCCACCTTCAAGAGTTGCTCCGCCCCTTGTTGTGGAAAACGCGCATCCACTGCTCGCGCTTGCGTCATGGCAAATTCAAAATCGTTCTGCTGCAGCGAGAACCATATCATCATCTCAAGGTTCACCTTGTTGTCTGGGTGCTGCTGAACCCTTTCTATCAGTGTTCTTTGAAGACCTTCTTTCAACTTTGGGCTTGCCGTCTGCCGCAACGCATTCTGTAGCGACATCTGTACAGACAGCATCGACTTTGGGGAATGATCCAGCAGATTAAAATACTCTTGTGTCATCCCCTCGTAGTTGTTCATACGAGCGTAGGCTGCTGCCACTTCTGTAACATACGCGTATGGGTTATGGAAACGGGTACGAAACTGAGCATAGGTCTCAATCACAAGATCTGTCCTGCCTGCATCGTCCAATGCCTGCACCAATGTCTCCAATTGACGCGAATCACCCGTTATACTTGCAATCGCTTCGGCATATTCCTTTTCTGCCTTAGCATCATCGCCTGCAAGCTTATAAACCAATGCCATATCCACATGCAAGTCAATCTCCTTTGGGAATTTACGCATCCGCTTAGATACCAGTTTATTAGCATCTTTCGTCCTACCCAATTCTTTATATGCCTTAAGCAGATATTGGTAGTAATACTTATTTTGCGTACTCCCATACAACGATTCATATAGTTCGATTGCCTGTTCATAGTTACCGTTTGCATAGTAATAGGCAGCCAACTGCTCTTTTGACTGAGGCAATGGCTGAGTTTGCGCCTCGCAAGGCATGCCTACCATCCCAGCAAGCAAAAGCAACAACCATGAAATAAGACACGACCAGCGCATATTCTTCGCAGAGTATAAACATGCTAATACGATGCAAAAATACGAAACTTTTTGGATACCGTTCGAAAATGAAGCAAACTGCTTTTCGTAATAGTCATTATCGGTTTTTGTACTTACTATTACCCTATTCTCTTATCCCTATGTAAACCAAACACCGCATGCACACGACAAAATCGGACAATGCCTGCTATGTTATTCAGTAAGAGTAGCGGTCTCGCCCGAATAGCAGACCTCGTCATCTGCCGCTATCGACTGGTTTTCTGCCTTGATTGGATCGTCCAGCGTTTTCGACTTGGATTCCATTTCACTCGCCATCCCGTTCTTGAAGTTGAAATACATTCCACGTCCCATCTCTTCCATTACTCGGTTGAAGAACAGAGGGTCTTCGAAAAGTTTTTGGAACGAGTCCATCTGTTCGGTGTAGCACTTCTGTGCCACCTTCTCGAAATATTTGGGGAAGATGTTGTGGGCGAACATGTTCACGTCGGAGTTTTTGGCATGCTTTGCCAACTTCTTCCCTTCGGCCTGCATCTTGTCGTAGATGCTCTCCACGATGACTCGGTCTGCCTCCGAGAATTGACCAGCATACATGAGGTTGATTTTCTCGATGATATTGTTCAGCAGGTCTCTTTTTTCCTCCGGTTTCTTGGCCGAGCCTCCTTTTTCAGAATTGAGAGTCTTGTCTTCGATGGTGGGTTTCAGTTCGATAGCACCGCTGGGCTGGACCTTGAACAGATGGTGTGTGAGTTGCAGTTTGCCGTCCAGGTCCACCTTCTCGTGAGGGGTCTTGGGCAGTAGTTTGAACAGGAACTCGCAGAAGATATAGGTCTTGAAGAGGTCCTTGTCGAACGTCCGTGCAATCTGGGCCATGTAGGCATAGAACCTGATGAAGGAGCGAATCAGTGAGCGGACCTTGAACCTGTCGTCTTCTTCCAATTGATCGAAGTCTTCCAATACGGGTTTCAGCAGGCTCGTCAACTTGCCCATCGACGTATGCCCCTGTTCGGCCTTGTAAACATCAAAGACGGCATCCTCCACCGTCGCGCTCCACAGGTGGAACGACTTCAGGTCGCCCAAGTACCTATACACCACGTTCACATCCACTGGCTCGCCCAGCAGGGTGTCCTCGTAGAAGGGCTGGAAGGAGGATCGGATGCTTTCTGCCGAGTTGCAGAAGTCGAACACGTATGTATCGTTCTTGTCGGGATGGTATCGATTGAGGCGCGACAGCGTCTGAACGGCTTTCACGCCCTTCAACCCCTTCAATACGAACATCGTATGGAGCAACGGCTCGTCAAAGCCCGTCTGGTATTTCTCTGCCACGATAAGGACGTTGAACATATCGCTGGCGAAATACATCGGAAGCGCTGCTTCGGAAATCCTCATGTCGGGAGTTGAGTTCATCTCGGTCTCCCTGTAGTCCTTGCCGGCGTAACTCACCACTCCCGAGAAAGCCACCAAAGGGTTCACGTCGTTGTATCCCTTTTGCTTGCAATAGTCTTTCATAGCGAGGTAGTACCTCACGGCGTGGGCTCTCGACGGGGAGACGACCATGGCCTTGGCCTTGCCGTGCATCTTGTGGAGGGTGATGGCCCTGAACTGCTCTACGATGACCTCCACGGTCTTCTCGACGACATACCGATGGCTGTCGTGATACGCCTTGATGGCCTTGGCGGCTGGCGGCTCCTCGTATTCGGGATTATCGGGTATGTTCTTCACAATCTCGTACGAGGTCTCGATGGGGGTGAAGAACTGCAATACGTCCAGGATGAACCTTTCGTCGATGGCCTGCCGCATTGAGTAGTGGTGGAAGGCGGTATAACCGGGAGTCCCGTCCTCCCCATTGCCACACACCTCGCCGAAGGTCTGAAGGGTCTTGGGCTTGGGGGTTGCCGTAAAGGCATAGAAGAACAGGTTGTTGTGCTGTCCCTGGGTCAGCAGGGTCTCCACCATCACGTCCATCTCGTCCTTGATGGCCTCCTCACTCTTCCCTTCCATTTCCGCCATCTCCTTCAGCGCCTCATCGGTGTCGGCGAGGGCGGCTTTCAGTTTCTCCGCGCTCTTGCCGCTCTGGCTGCTGTGCGCCTCGTCCACGATGATGGCGAACCGCCTCCCTTTGTGGTTGTCCAGTTCCTTGTATATCAGCGGGAACCTGTGGAGCGTGGAGATGATGATGCGTTTCCTGTCGTTGATGGCATCACGGAGAGCGGAAGAGTTGTCCTTGTCGGTAATGGTGGCAATCTGACCCTCATAGTGGTCAAACCCCAAGATGGTGTTTTGTAGCTGACGGTTCAGGATCCTACGGTCGGTTATGACGAACACGGTCTGGAACACCTCGTTGTCCTGGCGGTCGTGCAGGGAGGCAAGCCGATAGGTAAGCCACGCTATGGAGTTGGATTTGCCCGAGCCTGCCGAGTGCTGGATAAGGTAGTTCCTGCCCTCTTTCCGGCTTTTGGTATCCTCCACCAGTCTCTCCACCACATCGAACTGATGGTATCGGGGGAAGATGAGGTGCGTCGAAGTCTTCTTCACCTGCTTTCCGTTCCGCAGGGAGA
>JAGHVA010000186.1 GCA_018064565.1 Candidatus Colimorpha onthohippi | reverse complement strand
TGTATGGAGAGTCTGCCACGGCCTACATCCAGCAATGTGCCCGTTACGCTTCGCACCATATTCCGCAGGAAACGGTTGCTGCGAATGGTAAAAATCCATTCTGCATCGGCATAGTCCCAATGTGCTTCAGTGATATGGCAGATATTGGTCTTGACTTGGGTGTGCAGTTTGGCAAACGAGGTGAAGTCGTCATACTCCATAAGCACCTGTGCAGCGCGGTTCATCTCGGTGATGTCTGGATCGAAGTAGATGCGGCTGTATAGTCCTTGTTTGAAAGGAAGTCGGAGGTTGCTTACATGGTAGCGGTAGGTGCGTGCTGTGGCATCAAAACGGGCATGTGCATTGTCGGCAACATGAAAAATACGGAAGATGGATATGTCGGCAGGTAAAAATGAATTGAGTTTGAATGTCAACTGGTCGGGTTGGAAGTCGGCATCGACATCGGCATCGAAATGAGCATAAAAATCAGAGGCATGTACGCCAGTATCGGTCCGCCCACACCCAACAATCGCAATCTTCTGCCGCATTAGAGTGCTGATAGCCTGCTCGATAGTTTGCTGCACGGTAGGTAGTCCAGGCTGAGTTTGCCAGCCGCAGTAAGCACCTCCATGATAGGCCAGATGAATAAAAAAACGTTGACTCATATCATCGTAAATAGGAATGCAAAATTACTCATTTTTCGCCATTACCAAAAAAAAACGTACCTTTGCAATTGTTTTGTAAGGGGTACCACCTATCATCACTAAAATAACAACACTTCACGGATGAAAGTAAAAGTTGGAATCATACAAGCTTCATGTGTTGCCGATAAGCAAGAGAATATTAACCGTTTTACTGCTAAGATTCGGAATTTGGCGGCAGAAGGAGCTCAGATAGTGTGTCTGCAAGAACTGTTTGCATCGTTGTATTTCTGTGACGAGGAGCGCTATCAGAATTTTAAGCTTGCGGAACCCATACCCGACGGGCCCACTACAACCCATTTTATGGCGTTGGCCAAGGAGTTGGGTGTGGTGCTGATCTGTTCTGAGTTTGAAAAACGGGCAGACGGTTTGTATCACAATACCACCGCTGTGATTGACGCTGATGGAAGCTATTTGGGAAAGTACCGTAAGATGCATATCCCTGACGACCCTGGCTATTATGAGAAATTCTATTTCACGCCAGGCGATTTGGGATATAAAGTGTTTGATACGAGGTATGGAAGGGTTGGTGTCTTGATATGTTGGGATCAGTGGTATCCAGAGGCATCACGCATCACGGCTTTGATGGGAGCGCAGATGCTGTTCTATCCTACCGCTATCGGGTGGGATGTGAGGCAAAACGAACAAGATAACAAAGAGCAGTATGAGGCTTGGCAAACCATACAACGGAGCCATGCTGTGGCTAATGGGGTGCCGGTGATAAGTGTGAACCGGACTGGATTAGAAGGCGGCATGCAGTTTTGGGGCGGTTCGTTTATCACCAACGCTTTCGGTCGTGTGCTGTATCAAGCTCCGCATTTAGACGAAGTTACACATGTCGAAGAACTGGATTTGGACGAGAGCGATCATTACCGTCGCCATTGGCCCTATTATCGTGACCGTAGGATAGATAGTTACACTCCGATACTGAAACGTTATATTGACGAGGATTAAACAAAAAAAATGCAGATAACACCGAACATGAGTGATATGACGACCAATCCATCACCTAAACAGCAAGGTTTTTATATGCCCGCAGAGTGGGTAAGGCATGAAGCTACATGGCTTACTTATCCACACAACGAAGAGTCTTGGCCAGGAAAGATTGAGACGATATTCAACTCGTACAACCTATTCATAAAGGTGCTTGCTGAAGATGAACGCGTTTGTATCAATGTGCTGAATGAGGCTATGCGCCAGCAAGTGAACGAGGATTTGCATGCAATAGGTGTTAACATGGATAGGATAACACTATGTGTTACACCAAACAACGACGCTTGGTGCCGAGACCATGGTCCTGCCTTTCTGCTGAATCGCGTCAGCTCTGACCGCTACGCCATAGTGAATTGGAACTACAACGCATGGGGAGGAAAATATCCTTGCGAGTTGGATAATCAAGTGCCGCTCCATATAGCGGACTTCTTGAATAGAGTAGCCTTGGCATCGGGTGCTCCAACAATAGAAATCTTTAACCCTGGCATCGTCATGGAGGGCGGTAGTATCGATGTGAATGGTTGTGGCGACCTGCTTACAACAACCTCTTGCCTGCTTAATCCCAACCGCAACCCTCACCTCTCTCAGAATCAGATAACAGATTATCTGTGCGATTTCTACGGGGCAGAAAATGTGATTTGGCTGGGCGACGGTATTGTAGGCGATGATACCGACGGACATGTGGATGACCTATCACGATTTATCAATCCAGATACCATAATAACCGCAGTAGAGGAGAATAAATGGGACGAAAACTACGATATTTTGCAGTCAAATCTGAAAATGCTGAACTCCTGTAGGTTGGCTAACGGCAAACAACCTACGGTGGTAGAACTCCCTATGCCCGATGTAGTGTCGTACGATGGGCAGCGCTTGCCTGCTTCGTATGCCAATTTCTATATCGCCAATAATAAGGTGATATTCCCAACTTACCGTTGTGTAACCGACAATAGAGCTGCCTATATATTGGAGGAGTGTTTCCCAGAGCGTTATGTGGTGGGTATTGATAGTACCGACATCATCTGGGGGCTGGGCAGTTTCCATTGCCTCAGCCAGCAACAGCCATTGTTGGTATAGTTGGTTGTTAAAAAGATAAAAAAATAATGTATATTTGCATTGCTGTGTATTGTGTGGTGTGGTTCTGTAATTATTTGTGTTAGTTGGTTTTGTGAAAAATGATTGGTGCCAATATATGTAATATGGCATCTGTTGTTTTTTTTGTAAAGGTTTGAGGCTTGTTTTTTTTGCAAATATAATTTTGAACATTAACTTATAATCATCAAAATATTTTGGATTCAGATAATCAGATTAACGTAAATGTAGCTTCGGAATGTGGCAGATTGCAGGCTGTGCTACTCCACAAACCTGGCATAGAAATTGAGCGTATGACGCCAGAGTCTGCTCCAGAAGCGTTGTATAGCGACATATTGAACAAGCATATTGTAGATCAGGAGTATGGCAATTTTTGTGGTGTGTTTGAACGCTGGTGTAAGGTCTATTATGTTCAGGATTTGCTTTTGGAGTTGGTGAGGCGCGATGAGGTTAGAGAGTGGTTGGTTGTCGAGAGTTGTGCCATTGACAGCTGTGAGTTTTTGAAGGAGGAATTGTTGCGGTTGCCTAACGACCGGTTGGCGGCAGCGCTTATCGAGGGTTATGAATATCAGCCAGGCAAACATCCGTCTCGCTATGCGTCAGAGCGTTATATCTTGAAGCCACTCTACAACTTGTTCTTTACGCGTGATGCCTCTTCATCGGTGTATGAGTGGGTACTAATCAACTCGTTGTCGTTTCAGTGCAGACGTAGAGAAACTTTGATTTACAAGGCCATTTTTGAACATTACTTTGGCTGTGGTACGCTGTGTGCATCGCTGCGCGACAAAGATGCCCATACCGAAGGTGGCGATGTCCAGATAGCGCGACCCAACGTGTTGTGTATAGGTGAAGGCATTCGTACCAACCGGAAAGGAATTGAATACTTAGCTGACATATTTGCTCAAGAACGCAAAGAACCGTTCTATATCGTGGCTCAGCAGCTTCCGCACAAACCTGATTCGTTTATACATCTGGATATGGTGTTTACTCATTTGAGTCAGCATGAGTGTATGATATATGAGCCGATGCTGCGCAAGACGGGAATTTTTGCCGACAAGCAGACAGCCATTTATACCATAGCATCGGGCAAGGTCAAGGTGGAGACAAAGTCTAACATATTGGAGGCGTTAGAGTCCGTCGGGATCTCGATGAAACCTGTGTTTTGCGGTGGTTCTGATCCATGGGTTCAGCAACGTGAGCAGTGGCACAGTGGGGCCAATTTCTTTGCTCTCGATGAAGGAAAAATTATTGGTTATGAGCGTAATACGCACACGATTGAGGCTCTTAGTAAGGCTGGATTTGCGGTCTTGCCCGCCGAGGATATCTGTTCGGGCAAAATCGTCATGGACAACTATGCCAAATTTGTGGCGGTATTTAAGGGGAGCGATTTGCCAAGAGCAGGCGGCGGCGCTCGGTGTATGACGATGCCTATCAATAGGTTGGAGTTGAGGAAGTAATGCTCAATCATCGTTTGAATCTATTTTATACAGCAATTCATAAATTATTATTTCATGAAACAGTACCATTTGGCGAACAACATTATAGGCTGGATTATTTGTATCATAGCTTGTAGTGTTTACATCCTCACGGCCGAGGCAACAACGTCGTGGTGGGATTGTGGTGAATATGTTGCTACAGCATTCAAATTGCAAGTGGGGCACCCTCCTGGAG
>JAGHVA010000258.1 GCA_018064565.1 Candidatus Colimorpha onthohippi | reverse complement strand
GTGTTGGCAGTGCTGGCTACAGTGCTGCCTTTTGTGCTGCTATATGCGCAAGATGTTTCGGACGAGGTGTCGGGGGCAACTCGCACAGCAAACGAGTGGACAGAAAAAAATGTCTTTGAGCAGAACCGGCTTTATCCGCGTGCCAATGTGTACCTTATGACGATGAAAACGGCATCGAGAAATTAGATTATCGTAGGTCGTCCAGTTATCTGGAACTTAACGAATGGTATGTGAGTTATACCAACAACTATGAGGATAGGGTGTCTGAGATTGAAAGTAAAGAGTTCAGTGCTAAAGGCTGGAACAAAATTCAGTTGCCAGATGTCCGTTGGTTGTCGAAAGGGAACGTATTGCAGTTGTCCAAGATTCCCCAAAATGCTCAAATTGGATTTGCAGGCAATCATACAGCTGTGTATTACACAGAATTTGAGACGGATAAAGATTGGAAAGATTATGATGTGTTTCTGCAATTGCAACCATTGTCGGCTTGTTATGTGTGGGTTAACAGAGAATATGTAGGCTATACTACCGATAGCCGTTCTATCAGTGAGTTTGATATCTCAAAGCATCTCAAACCTGGCAAGTTGAACAGTATTACGCTACAGTTGGTGAGCTATTCAACGGCTTCGTTGCTTGATATGACGAAAGACTCCCGCCATTTGGGCTTCTGCTCGGAGGTGGCTTTGCTGTTAAAAAATGCTGTCAATATCCAGGATTATGCCTTACGGGCAGACTATCATGGCGGAGACGGGGTGTTTGCTATCGACATCACTGCAGACAACAAGTATCGTAAGGGTCGTTACTATGTCGAGGTGGAATTGTGGAATCCTCAGGGGCGTCAGTGTGAGAAAATGGGGCGATGGTTCTTTTTTGACAAGCGTAGCGAGATTCAGGTAAATATCGAGCGTGATGTCAAAAATGTGCAGCCGTGGAGTGCCGAACATCCCAATCTCTATACCGCGGTAATCAGAATCCTTGACGAGGATATGAACACAGTAGAAACGGTTGGTACAAAGTTTGGATTTCGTTCTGTAGCCGTTGATGGCACTCATCTGTTGGTAAACGGAAAAGCAGTGAAACTGAGAGGCGTGATTTATGCGGATTATACGTTTGATGCAGATGGAGTTGTGGATTACGATTTGGTAGAATCTGACTTGAAGCGGATGAAGCAATTGAATATCAATGCTATTAGAACCGCTGTGTATTCTCCAGCCGACCAACGTTTTTATGAATTGTGCGATAAGTATGGATTTTATGTCATCTGCGATGCCAATTTGAATCCGTTCTCTACGCAAACCAAAGTTATTGCCACAGATAATGGCTATAGTGATTTCTTCGCATCTCGGGTGCAGAATATGTATGAGCAGTTCAAAAATCATAGCTCTATCATCGCTTGGTCGTTGGGAGCCAGCCGCGATAATGGGTCGTGTATGACCACTGCTTATAAGCAGTTGAAGATGAAAGACAGAGGTCGTCCCGTAATCTTCTCAGGTGCGGGATATGGTGATAATACTGATGTGATTGCTTTAGAGAATGCCACATACGATCAGGTTCGTCAGTATCTTGGGCGTCCGCAGTCGCGTCCGTTGCTGTTGTTTAGTTATGGTAGTAGTCAGGGCAATGGCATGGGTGGTTTGGAACCTTTGTGGGATTTGGTTTATGCAAACAGCTCGGTGCAAGGCGGCTTTTTGAATTGTTGGAATAGTTATATGTGTAATCAAATGAGTAATAGTGCGTCATGTGTGGTTCAAGGCTTGTATGGCGACACCAGTGCTCGTCATCCTTTGTTGCGCACATTGTCGGCATTGTATCGGCCATTCGACATACAGATGCTCTCTTTGAGTAGCGATGCGGGCGAATTTTCCATCACCAATCGCAGCCAGTTTGGAGTTGATTATGCTATCGATTATACTATTTTTACTAATCTGAAACCATCCATCATCTCGGGCGAGGTTCCACAGTTGCCAGGAGCAGGCGATACAAAGCGGTTCAAACTTAAGTTGCCCAATATGTCGCTCTATGCTGGAGAGGAGTTGTTTATTGGTTTTTCTGTGCGTCAGCGGTATAGCGACAATGCAGTCAGCAAAGAGCAGTCGCTATATGTAACGCAATTCCAGATACCTGCCACCCAGATGGCTCGGCATCCGTTGCCAGATTACGCTATGCAGCCTATCAAAGTCAAGGAGGTAAGGAGTGACGATACAACGCATAGTTTGCGGATACTTCGTGTCGAAGGGCCGTTTGGCTGTGCCGAATTTAATATGCAGCAGGGCGAGCTTTCGCAATATGTGTATCATAATACACCGTTGCTTTCGGCTCCGTTGCGTTTGAACTTCTGGCGCTTGCCTACCGATAGTGAGTTGAACACGTCGGGCAATGGGTCGCTTAAGAGTTGGAAGATGCTCCGCGATGATTTGATGAAGCGTAAAATTACCGATATCACATATAGCCGTCCTGATTCGGGAAGTTTGGCAGTTGACATGATGTTGCAATATAGCAATCAGTCGGGAGTGGTACTGATGGATGTACGGCAAACGTTCCTTTTGCTTTACACTGGCGATGTGATATTAAGTAGCCATATCATGATGTCTGATGCTCTCAAGTCGATGCCTCGGGTGGGGTTGCAGACCCGTTTAAGTGGTGTGTTGTCAACGGCTGAGTGGTTTGGTAATGACATAGAGAGCTACTCTGACCGTTTTGCTGGTGCCCGTATTGCTACTTATAGTCGGCCAGTTGGCGATTTATATTATCGTTATCCTCGTCCGCAGGAGGCAGGCAGTCGTATGGGGACGCGATGGGTGGCTTTGAAAAATGATAATGTTGGTCTTTTTGCAGAGATGATAGATACCACGATGTCGTTTTCGGTATATCCTTATACTGATTTATCTCTTGCAGCAGCCAAGAGTTATGAAAGTTTGAAAGAAGAGAAGTCGATGACCTTGAATCTTGATGCGCGTATGGCTGGCATTGGTTCGGGCACTGGGAGCGAAAGCAGGGTAGCAGAAGGCGCCGTTACAAATCATAAAATTCATTTTACGGCTCATCTATCTGGATTTGATCCCAACGAGACGTCTCCTTTAGATTTTCAGCGTGTGGCATATCCAGAAGTGTCAAGTAATGTGTTGAGTATGCCCGATATCGAGAAAGACAGAGAGCGTTTTGACGGACCTATGATGATTTCGATTCATAGTGCAGATACGGCTGTACGCATTCATTATACCATAGATGGTAGCGACCCTACAGAACAGTCGCTGCTTTATACAGCACCATTTGAGATTGTTACAACGACTACCGTCAAGGCGAGGGCGTATGCTGACGATGCAGCTCCATCATTCACATCAAGTTTACGGTGTGATTATGATTATGTTGAGTCTGTGTTGTTCGATCACAAACCCAATACGCCCTATAATCATAATGCGTCAAAGGCTTTGTTTGATGGAGAGACTGGTGATGCAAATGATCTCTCTCAGGGATGGTTAGGCTTTTCGGGGGGTGATTGCAGCGCTACGTTTCAGCTTAGCAAGAATGTGGCAGTCGAAGAGGTTGTCTTGCGCTTTGCGCACAATCCAGAGGCTTGGATTTTTGCCCCAGCACAAGTGCAGATTTTCCTCTCATCGGATGGTACCACCTTTGCCGACTCTGTGACGGCACCGATACAATATAACCCATCAGATCAGGCTGAGGCTGATCCAATTGTGAGAGAGGTTGTTACCAAGATTGACAGGCCATCAGTCAAAGCTATCAAAGTAGTGGTATCGGGAATTGGAAAAATACCCAACTGGCATCGAGCCAGGGGATTAAAACCATGGTTGATGATGGATGAGATTTATGTCAAAGAACGTAGATAACTCTTCAATCAAGGTATTGAACTATAGCGTAGCGTTAGTTGGTTGAATAGTTTATAGGGTAAATTAAAACATGTAGAGACACGGCATGCCGCGTCTCTACATGTTTTTCGGGCTTATTGATTGATGTATTTAGCGGATTGTAATATATTACTGTCCGCTAAACGGGCTGAAAGTCTGATAGCATACATAGCCCAACTGATCCGCCTGTCCCGCCTGTCCCGCCTGTCCCGCCTGTCCCGCCTGTCCCGCCTGCTCCGCCTGCTCCGCCTGCTCCGCCTGTCGGCGGACAGGTCGGCGGACAGGTCGGCGGACAGGTCAAAGGGAGGTCATGAAATAAAATAATTTGCGAATAGCACTGCTTAATAATAAATTTCTGCGAATAATGGCAAGCGAAGCGATACCTTGGGTAATGCGGATGGTTTGTGTAGTTTCGTAATCAACACCAATCTAACACACAGGGTGCCGCTTCGCTCTGCCCTGGGCTATGTAAATATAAGCCTTTCAGGCTGTTTCTGACAAATTAAGTCCTATACTACATGTACGTGCTACAATCTACTAAAAATTATTACTGTCCGCTAAATGACAACTCACCTAGTCCAACCCCTTGTGTTTAAGGAGTTGGGTTATTTTTGTAGTCTGGGTAAGCCCCTATTAAACTATTTCTTCCATTTCTGGTGGTGATTCTGCACATTCTTTAAGCATCCTTTTAAGGTCTTCATC
>JAGHVA010000124.1 GCA_018064565.1 Candidatus Colimorpha onthohippi | reverse complement strand
TTTATAGCAGAAACAAAGGTAACAATTTGGGCTGACTCCACAAAATGGAATCAGCCCATTCTTGTTTTTTTGTGATTCAATGTTTAGCGGACAGTAATAATCCGCAATGCCATTTACAGGCATTGCGGACACGTTATTACATTGCAATTTTACTCTGCTGAGTCAAAATATCGGTGTACTAAACTATTCTTAAAATACATAGCCTACACCTACAATCAGGTTGTTGCTTTTCGATTCCATTTTGCTTATGTCATTTTGGTATTTATCTGGTGCTACGTTGTTGAGTCCAGTGGTATAGGCTACGTTGATGCGATAGTGAAAAATCTGAACAGCGGCACCGAATGTAAGACCGAACTGTAGGCGGTCGTAACCCAATTCAACAGTATTATCGTTCAAATTCAAACTCTCGTTATCATCGCCATAATAGTCTATCTTGGCGTCTTTGTTGTCGTTGAACCAGCCTTTGTTGCTCAGTCCAATACCGAAATTGGGACCTACGAACACGCCGACCTTTCCGAATCCGAGGTCGATCTTGTAGTTGGCAAGTATTGGAATGCTTATTCCTGTGAATCGCTCGTGTAGAGTGGCGCCTTCATCTTTGCTGCCACCGAGATATTCGAAATTCACACCGAGGTCAATGCCGAGACCAAACTTAAGGTTGATGTTGTAGTCAACACCGAGGTAGAATCCATTCATTGTAAAATCAGACTCAATCGATGGTAAGAGTTTGTAATCTATCTTATTTGTCTCCTTGTTGTTGAGGTATCCTGCATTGATACCTAACTGAGCCTTTGCGCTATTGGCCATAAACAGAGCAGCGCAGATTGCTGCGAATACGAATGTTTTTTTCATTTTCTTTTTGTTTTTTTGGGGTTTATGCAATTATTTTTGTTCGGTGCAGATATATCCAGCAGGGTTCTTCTTTTGCCAATTCCAACTGTCTCTACACATTTCTTCTATACCGTTTAGAGCCTTCCATCCCAACTCTTTTTCAGCCTTACTGGGGTCGCTATAGCAGGTGGCTATGTCGCCAGCTCTGCGGGGTTTGATGCGATATGGTATCTTTACCCCGCTGGCTTTCTCAAATGCCGATACCACATCCAATACGGAGTATCCTTTACCAGTACCCAAATTGTAGATAGCCAAGCCGCATCCGCGTTCTATTGCCGATAGGGCACTCACATGTCCCTTGGCTAAATCCACTACATGTGTGTAGTCTCTAACTCCTGTCCCATCAGGGGTGGGGTAGTCGTTGCCGAATATACCGAGTTCTGGTCTTTGTCCAATGGCAACCTGTGTGATATATGGCATTAGGTTGTTAGGTGTCCCATTAGGATTCTCACCAATCATTCCACTTGGATGTGCTCCGATGGGATTAAAGTATCGTAGCAATACAATATTCCATGCTGAGTCGGAATGGTAAAGGTCTGTCAGTATTTGTTCCAGCATACTTTTGGTCCAGCCGTAGGGGTTGGTACATGTTCCTTTGGGGCAGTTTTCGGTAATAGGTATTTCGGCTGGCTCTCCATATACGGTGGCACTGCTTGAGAATATCATTCGTTTGCAGCCATGTTGACGTAATGCGTCAATAAGGGTCAGTGTTCCGTGGATATTATTGTCGTAGTATTCCCATGGTTTACTTACACTTTCGCCTACAGCCTTTAGCCCAGCAAAGTGAATGCAGGCATCTATTGTATGCTGTTCAAAAATTTCTTGCAGTCCAGCTTTGTCTCGGATATCCACATTATAAAATGGAATTGTGTCGGTTCCGATAATCTGGGCAGCCCGTCGCAACGACTCTTGGCATGAGTTGCTGAGGTTGTCGGCCACTACAGCGGTGTGCCCCGCTGCGTATAACTCTATGACGGTGTGCGAACCGATAAATCCTGCGCCTCCTGTTACTAATATATTCATAAGTAGTTCTATTTTATAACTACGCTTTTTCGCCAGTAGGTTGGTTTGATTTGTGTATGGTGGAATGTGATTATTCCAAAAAGCGGGAGCTTCCTACTGGTGCTCCCGCTTTCTGTTTGTTGTTTTATCAACAGTAGCCGTATTTGTCTGGTTGTTACCAAGCAAACAGTGGGCGGTTTTGCATCATCTCGTTCACAATGCCGCGGGTTTGAGCGATGGTCTCCTCGGTAGGATTGCTCAACACTTTGTCGATCAAATCTACAACACCCTTCATATCGCTCTCTTTCAAGCCACGGGTAGTGATAGCGGGGGTTCCAACGCGCAGACCGCTGGTCTTGAAGGCACTGCGGCTGTCAAACGGAACCATATTCTTATTGATGGTAATGTCGGCTGCTACAAGTGCGTTCTCTGCCTCTTTACCAGTCATCTCTGGGAATTTGGTGCGGAGGTCAACCAGCATCAGGTGGTTGTCGGTACCATTGCTAATCACCTTGTAACCTTTTTCCATAAAGGCTTCGCACATCACTTTGGCGTTTTTCATCACCTGTTGGATGTACTGGTCGTAGCTGTCGGTCAAGGCCTCTCCAAAAGCCACAGCCTTAGCAGCAATAACATGCTCCAACGGACCGCCTTGTGTACCAGGGAATACTGCGCTGTCAAGCAAGGCACTCATTTTCTTAATTTCGCCCTTAGGAGTCTTTTTGCCCCATGGATTATCAAAATCTTTGCCCATCAAAATCATGCCGCCACGAGGTCCGCGCAAGGTCTTGTGCGTTGTAGTGGTTACGATGTGGCAATATTTCACGGCATTATTCAGATAGCCCTTGGCTATCAGTCCGCTTGGGTGACTGATATCGCCCATGAGGATAGCTCCAACCTTGTCGGCTATCTGGCGCATACGATCCCAATCCCAGTCGCGGCTGTAGGCGCTACCTCCACCGATGATAAGTTTTGGATGGTGTTCCAGAGCTTTCTTCTCCATGTCGTCATAATCCACCATACCAGTCTCCTCTTTCACCTGATATCCGATTACGTTAAACATAAGACCAGAGAAATTCACAGGGCTGCCATGGCTTAGATGTCCACCGTGATTCAAATCCATGCCCATGAAGGTGTCGCCAGCTTGCAGGCATGCCATAAATACAGCCATGTTTGCTTGTGCACCACTATGGGGTTGTACGTTTGCCCATTCGGCACCATAAAGCTTCTTGGCGCGCTCAATGGCTATGGTCTCACTTTGATCTACGACCTGGCAGCCACCGTAGTAGCGCTTGCCAGAGTATCCCTCAGCATATTTATTGGTCATCACCGAACCCATGGCTTCCATTACTTGTTCGCTGACAAAGTTCTCGGAGGCAATCAGCTCGATGCCTTTGGTTTGACGCTCACGTTCTTTCTGAATGAGGTCAAAGATTTCAGTATCTCTTTGCATATCAGTTGTGTTTTTGTTGTGATTAAGGT
>JAGHVA010000026.1 GCA_018064565.1 Candidatus Colimorpha onthohippi | reverse complement strand
ACCACACGGATGCGGCTTTGGTCGCAGATAAGCATCTCGGTCTTGCCGTCGAGGTTGAAGTCGAATGCCGTCATGCCGTTAGAGTAGCTGTCCTCGTCAACGGGAAAACCCCATAGGAATTGAAACTGATTGGTGGTAGCATTGTATTTGTAGGTACGCACGCGGTTGTTTCCCACGCCAGATGCTGCACATTGGATAACTACTTCCAGCTGGTTGTCGCCATCGATATCGGCAATCAGCGGGATGCTTTTGCCAGACATGTTGCAGGGTATCTGTACAGCTTGCGACGTGGTATTACGCGACACGTCCCATACATACATACTCACTACGCCACCTGAACCTGCGATATTTTTGTTGGTTATCAGTACGTCAAGATGTCCGTCGAGGTCAAAATCTGCCACCTGTGCATGTCCGTCTTCAACTACTCCTGTGGGTGGTGATATGCGTTTGACCAGCGTGAGGCTATTGCTGTTGGTGCCATTGTAGTTTACGATATTCACATCGTATATCTCGTTGCCGAGTATCAGTTCTTGCCGGTCGTCGCCCAGGATATTGGCAATGGAGGAGGTGTAGAGTATTCTTCCTGTACGATGACTATAGTGAGCAAACGATGCTCCAGAGCAAGCACCACCAGTAGCGGTGGCTAAGAGTGTGCCCGTTTGAGCGTCAAAAATCTTGTTGCATACGGCTATCTCGGTGTTGCCATCGCCCATAAAATCAGCAAAGCTGACCGTTACGGCATATTGGCCGTTGGTGTTGTACGGCTGGTCGGATGTCCATATCGGCACATTTGGATTGCTGCTTTGGATATCAAAGGCTCGCAGATACATATCGCAACATGCCACAACGATAAGACCTCTGCGGTTGGCTAACTTTACCAGACCGTATGCGCTTGCGTCATAGGCGGTAACGTAGGCAGGCATGGCTATATTCTGTTTAATTTGTTTGCTCACACCGTCAAATACCAAGATGCGGTTGTCGATATAGCCGTTGTTGTCGTACTCACCGTTGCTGCTAAAACAGACTATCTCAGGCACACCGTCGTCGTCGAGGTCGCCCACCATCGGGGTGTTGTGGTTGCTGACACCGCCCCCCGACGACCATGCGTTTCTTATACTCCAGCTTGATGCCTCTTGTAGCATCATACAGCGGGTGCTATCTACATTGTCGGGGAAGTCAACCACTGCGCAGTGGTTGATGGTAAGGTTCAGCGTGCCATAAACCGCACATCCTCCTGCGTTGGTAAGGGTATCGTAGTAGGTGTTGCTGTTAGTGTATTGCTGGCGGTTGAATGCCCATGTGTATTGGTTGCATGCCGAGTCGGTTGTGAGTATTTGTGAACTGTGATAAACAGCAAGTCTCAAGACGCCGATACTGTCGCACCCGTATTGGTTGGTGTCGTGATTAAGATACACTCCTGATTCGGTATAACTCGTGCCGTTGTCGAGCCATGTAAACTGCTCGCATACACTGGTGTCAACCTGATGTGTATCGGATGTAAAGTGGATGATAAGGTGGTGGGTAACAATGCTGTCGCAGCCATGTGTGGTGGTGAGTGTGCTGTCGATATAATCGTCGGTGTGGTATATCCAATATCCGCCCATCATTACCGAATCGCAATGTTCTGATTGTATTTCGGTATGGGCTTCGGGTGCTATATACCATTGGGTGTAGATTATGCTGTCGTAGCCTGTTGAGAGATGTACTGTATCGGTAGTGGTAATTGTGCTCCCTTCGGTGGCTCTTAACACCTCGGAAGGTATTGGGGTAGCTTGCAGACCTATGATATGGAAGTTATCAATGGCTGCTACATAGGCGTTGCCCGTTACGGAAAAACAAAAGCTATATCTGCCACTACCTGGCAGTGCAGCCAGCGAGTTTTGGTAAGTGCTCCAGTTGGACACATCTCCACCGCCGCTGTTCCACAACTCAACCCATTGGGTAGAACCCTCTTTGCGGTATTTGAACGAGATGGTACTAAAATATGTTATATTTTGTGCTACAATTTCGATTGATTCAGATAGATATTGAAACGATACAGAGGTTTGCTCGGGTGCGTAGATATCGTAGAATGGCGAGATAAGTTGTGAAGTGGGGGCAGATGTGCCTCCTTGATATACAGAGCAGAAAGCGGCAGTGCCATTGCCCGAAGGCGGCAACACAGAGGGGCCACGAGGTGTTTCGGTACAAGTCATAGCCAAGCACCAGTCGCTGGTGTAATAGTAGGTAACGCCTCCGTAACTGTCGGTAGTGCAATTGCTCTCGCATCCAGGGTAGTAGCAGTCGGCTGCTTGGCAGTTTTGGTCGCTGACATAGCGGTTGTTGGTTTCGTGGGGTCCAAAACCCCACCTTCCATCGATAGTCCATCCGATACTGTTGTCCCAGTCTGTAACGTTTACCACATCTACACGGTTTTCATGAATTACAAACCTTGTGTCTGGACATATCGTATCGTGATATATGCTCGTGTGCGACTGCGCCACAATAGCTGTTGTGGCGGCAATCATTGTCAGTATAAGCATATATTGTTTCATGCTGTGGGCGATTGTATTTACGCTAATTGTTGTTAATCACTTCAATCACACCGTGCCGTTCCACTTTCTTTACGGTGCCGTGACCGATAAAGGTGTAGAAATAGGTGCCTGATTGCATATCTACAGGATTCCAAAAGTCGCTTTCGTGTGCTATGTCTTTTACATAATACACACGCTTACCCCAACGGTTATAGATTATTAACTCATTGTGTGGATAGCAATCTTGAAACAATAAGTTGTTGATTTCAAAGCGGTCGTTTCTTCCATCGCCATTGGGCGTTACGATATTGGGGAATTGCAGCATGCCATCGCACGACGACCGGTGATAATCTACCACCAAAGTGTAGTAGTAGTTGCTGTCGCAGCCATGTATGGTGCTGTAGTGATACAACTCGTTGTGTACTGAGTAGTAGTAGGTGTTGCCTTGAAAATAAACAGGCAGATTGGTGTCGGCAAATGAGTCGATGGGGTGGTAATGGTAGCTTGGGTGTACGGTAAGGTCAAGTATCCAGGCGCTGTCACAATTCTCGGAGGTATGAAAATTAGCTTGATGACGGATAGAATTGGTATAAGTGGTTTGATCTACAAACCATGTAAAGGAGTCGCACACGGTGGTGATAGTAGAGTCAAGAAAACTATAGCCAACCTTCAGCCGCAGGGTAACAATGCTGTCGCAGTCGTAGATGTCATGCAGTGTGTCGGTAATGTGGGTGGACGAGTACAAGCGATCTGTCTTCTCATGGTCTATCACCCATCGGCTCCAAACCAAACTATCGCATGCAACGGAGTCGATATAAGAGTGGACTGGCACAAAGGGGGAGACGGCTACCTTGGTAATATTGTTCATGATGTCGCATTCTGGCTGCTGGTTGCCATCTTTGCCAATGCCTTTGCCGCCATCGTTGAGTGCTATGGCTATGCTGTCGCATTTTAATTGGCAGAATTGTGACATTGGTATGGGCATAGGCAGGTTCAGATTATCGCCTACGTTGATAGTCTGGTTTACGGTAAAGGTGTCAATAAGCGTTCCGCCATAATCGTTGCAGTAAAGTGCCACATGGTATGGAGCGTTGAGCCTCGTGGCGCCGTTGTTGCTATAATCTACACCAACCGTTATGGCATTGGGTGCATACTGCACATCAGCATGCGTAGGTGATACGTCCGATACCAATACATAGATGTCGCCTTTTTGATCTAAGTGGGGAATTTGTCGAAAAAACCAATTGATTGGAGATTTCCCGTTTGGAAAGATAATTCCCCCAGCAAACTGTTTTTTTGGCCCCGGCATGACTACGTTAATATTTACCGATTTGTATGCCCACTGGTTCCATACGGTGCGAGCCGACCCCCACGCGTCGAGTTGCTGGCTCCCATATACCGACACATATCCTGCCGAACTGCCACTACTCCATGCGCTATGTCCGCCTATGGATATTATCTCGGCATGACCGTCGCCGTTGACATCGGCTACGATAGGGTATTCGCAGATAGTGCCAGTATAGGAGATCTGTTTTGGACATATCTCTGCCAAGGTTACACCATCGATGATGGCGAGATAACCTGGATTACCGTTGCCGTAGCTGCGATACACTATCTCGTTTTTGCCGTCTTGATTAAAGTCGAACACTGTGAAACCAGCGGTCTCGGCGTATGTACCCGACCTATGCATGATATTTATATGGTTTGGCAGTGTGTCGTCGTAGGTCAGCACAAACATAGCGCAGGGGTGGTTGAAGATAATTTCAGGGGTGCCGTTGCCATCGAGGTCGCCGCAAAATGGGATAGAGGGGCTGTTGCCCGTTCCATCGTAGTTGCCCGACAGTCCTATTACCTTGTGAGCTATGATGCGAGAGGATTGACCTTCCCATACATAAACATGAGTGGTGTTAATATTTGCCCTGCTATATCCTATCACGCACACATCTACATCGCCATCGTTGTCGAAGTCGGCGAGGAATGTCTGCCCATCGTAGAACGAAATATCGCTTATCTGTTCAGCTTGGCGCACCATCTGCCAAGTGTTGCCAGCTGTGCCAGTAGTATTGGTAATAATGGGTTTGTAGAGGGTGTTGCCTGCTGCAATTTCCAACTGCCCATCGTGGTCTATATCTGCCAGAGCCTGCATATAATATGACCTGCCGTAGCCGTTGTCGCAGTGAGGGGCTCCATAGCCTCGTCCTGCTGGTTGTTGTGTGCCTTGCAGCAGCAGAGTTCCAGTGCGAGCATCAAATATATAGGCTCCAGCTACCAGCTCGGCATTTCCGTCACCGTTTATATCAGCGGTCATCAGCAGGTATCGGGCATTAACGGTGGAGGCACTGCGCCATATCTGCCCTGTGCCAGTTGCACTAAAGCAATATATATAGTAGTCGTTAGCCAATAAGAACAATTCTGATATGCCATCGCCATCTACATCGGCTATGCTCATACACTGCCCAGCGGTCGAAAACCAGGGTGTGTTGATGGTGTATTTCAGTCTGCCGCTGGTGCCATCTATAACAAGCAGCCCGTTGTTGTTCCAAGGGTTGCCTCCATTGTCGCGGCACACGATGAGTTCTGTTATTCCGTCTCCGTCTATGTCTCCAGTCATAGGTGTGGACATGCAGTTTACGCTTACATCGCCCGAGTGGTTGCCATAGGTAAACAGGGTTTTCATACCGAAGGCATCGCCTGGTGGTTGGGAGGTGCAAGCAGGCGGATCTACATTATCAGGCTCTACGTTGTAGGGACAGTCCAACACGTTAACCCTCAAAACAATGTTGCTGTCGCAGCCATCATCGTGATGTGTGTTATAGTGGTATTCACCGCTGCTGGTAATCATGGTGTCGGCAGCAGCCCAATAGTAGCGGGTGCAAGCCTCTGCCAGAGTGGTGTCTTGTTGTAGCCGACCTACGTCTAATATCAAGACTCGCATGCTGTCGCATCCTGCTGCGGTACGCAGATGGTGGGTGTAGTGTCCCGAATGGTTGTAGGCGGTGCGGTTTTCGTCCCATATATAGTTTGCACACGCATACCTATATAAGGTGTCGCCCAGCACCTCCACATGCACAGATGCCGTGGCGGGACATATCCGCTGGTGGGTCTGCGCATCGTAGTGAGTGTCGGCGTAGGCTGTAACGGTATAGGTGGTGGGCTCGGTAGGTGCTGCCGTTGGAGTGGCGGTGGTGGCATTGGTCAGCCCTGTTGTGGGCAACCATGTGTAACTATCGGCTCCCTCAACCTGTAATGTCGCTCTGCCACAATGACCTATAAGGGTGTCGCGGCTGATAGTCAGTTGGGGCGTGTGATACAGAATGAGATTAAAATGTACCGTACTATCGCATCCATGTACCGATTTTGTTGACACCGTCTGTGATGTAGAGGAAAGGTATGTCTGATCTGTACCATACCAATGGTACTGGTCGCAGGCGTAGATGGTCTCGGTTCGGACGGTGGTGTAGTGTGCCGTAAGGTGTAGTATGGCAGCGTTTTGCGAGTTGTAGTAGTGGAAGGTGTCGGTGCAACTACTGTGATAGGTCTTGTTTGATATGTACCAATAAAAGCTATCGCATACGGTTTTGTATGTGTGCGTGGTGTCTTGTGCAACCGCCGTAGCTATAGCGCTTGCACAACACATTGCGTATATGAGTAGGTACTTTCTCAAAAAAATGAAATGACAGTATTTTGGGTGATTAAATCATTTTTAGGAATCCGATTTCCTTCTCGGTCAGTTCGCGGTAGCGCCCGCGTGGTAGGTCTTTTTTTGTCAATCCTGCAAATACCACTCTATCCAACTTGTGCACCTCGTAACCTAAGTGTTCGAATATGCGACGAACAATGCGGTTGCGTCCAGAATGAAGTGCTACACCCACAATACGCTTGTCGTTAGCGTTTTCTACATATTGCACGTCATCTACATGGATAGGGCCGTCCTCAAGTTCAATGCCGTCAAGCATTCGCTTCATGTCCTCGCGCGTTACGGGTTTGTTTAGCTCTACGTGGTATATCTTGTACACACCAGTGGAGGGGTGTGTCAGCTTTTTAGCCAAGTCGCCATCGTTTGTAAAGAGTAGTAGCCCTGTTGTGTTTCGGTCCAGCCGTCCCACAGGATAGATGCGTTCGTTGCAAGCTCCGTCAATGAGCATCATCACGGTCTGACGCTCTTGCGGGTCGTCGGCGGTGGTGATAAACCCCTTGGGTTTGTTAAGTAGAAAATAGCGTTTGCGTTCGCTGCGCAAGGTCTCACCGCCATAGCTTACCACATCGCCAGGCTTTACCTTGTAGCCCATCTCGGTTATCACTTTCCCGTTTACTGTCACGCTGCCAGCGGCAATCAGCGTGTCGGCTTCACGACGGCTACAGATGCCTGCATTCGAGATGTACTTGTTGAGCCGCGTTAGCCCATCTTCATGGGTGGCTGCTTGATTTGGCTTTGGCTGATTGTGTGAGTCGGGGCGTGTACGGTTGTTACGTGCCTCTCGTTTTGGGTAAGTGTTGCGACTGTTTTTTTTGTTGTGGCTTCGATTGTTGGTAGCGTCGGTTTCGTAGGTGTTATTCCTATCGCTGCTACGCCTTTTTTCGTGAGCGGTATTTTTGCTGTTTCGGCTATTGTTGTTGTTTGGTTGCCATCTTGTAGTTGACTTCTCTTCGCTTTCTTCGTTGTCGGCGCTCAGAATGCGATTGTTTCGCTGTGGCCTATTGTTTCGCTGCGGTTGTTCGTTGCGGCGCTGATGGCTATTGCTGCTGTGAGTTGCGTTGCGCCCATCAGTCTCTTTTCTGCTATTGTTGTATTGTCTTCCCATTTTGTTGACTCTAAAATCAAATTAGTTAATGATGTTTTTTTTTTGGACTGCATCGTTATATCTATCAGTGCCATACATAAGGACCACCCATCTCAGCGGATAATTGCTCGTTGACCTTATACACCTCGTCAGCCATCATCAGGTAGAGTATTAAGTCGTGGTCTTCGAGCCATTTGATGGCTTTGCTGTCTTTACGGCAAGCCAGCGCAAACATCATATCGGCGGTTAGCCCAGCTTTTGTTAGCCATTGGTAAGCATTCTCGATACCGTCGATGGCATTCACGATAATACCCAACCATTCATAACGATTGTTGAACAGCCAGTGTAGTGCCTCAACATCGCCACGTATAGCATTGCTGAATGCCCCCAACTCGGGATAGCCTGCTTCCATCAGCCATTTGAAGAAACGGGTGTCGCCCTCAATGCTTTTCTTCAATGCCATCAATATTTTTGTGTCGTAGCGATTCACTGTTATTGACGTAAGGTGGCTCCTAATTGTTTCTCCAAGTTGGTTTGTATCTTGCTCATCACGCTTTCTATCTGCTTGTCGGTAAGTGTCTTCTCTTTGTCTTGCAAGATGAAACTTATGGCATACGATTTCTTACCCTCTTCAATGCCCTTGCCTTCATAGACATCGAACAAACCTACACTTTTGAGTAGCTTTTTCTCGGTAGATAGTGCCACTTGCTCAATCTCGGCAAAGGTTGTTTCTTGGCGCACTATCAGCGACAAGTCTCTGCGCACTTCAGGCTGTTTGGCTATCTCGGTATAGATGACCTCTTTCGATGGGTAGTTTTTGAGAATCAAATCCCAGTTGATATCGGCATAGTAAACGTCCTGCTTGCAGTCCATCATCTTCAGCGTCTCTTTGTTTAGCCTACCCATACTGACCAGCACCTTTTTACTGTCGCGCATCACGATGTCAAGACCTTCTGCAAAATAGTGGCAAGCGGTGCTGACAATCTGCGTGCGGGTCATATTCACGCGCATGCGCTTCAGGATGTTTGTTACAAAAGCCTTGAGGTTGTAGAAATCTACAGGTTCGTTTTTGCTTTTCCAATTCTCGGCAGACTGAGCTCCTGTAACGAATAAGGATAGATGTTGAGTTTCTGTAAACCGTTTGGTAACATCGGTTGTACCTTCCTCAACGGTAGGGTCTTGCTCGTAGGTGCGCCCAAACTCATAAAGCTTTTGGTCGGCTATTCGGTAGTTGATATTGCGGCTCACGCATTCCATGCCGCTGTAAAGCAGCGTTTGACGCATCACGTTGAGCTCTTTGCTTAGCGGGTTGATAATCTGTATGCAGCGGTTAAATTCGAAGTCTGCGTTGTTGACATAGTATTCCGACTTGGTGAGCGAGTTGTTCATGATCTCGTTGAACCCGTTGTTTGACAGATAGTCGCTCACTGTGTTTTGTAGCATGCGCGGATTAGGTTTCTTGCTGTAGCTGAGGCAGCTATTCAGCCGCTCGTCAAAACTGATGTTGTTGTAGCCGTAGATGCGCATTATTTCTTCAATCACATCGCATTCGCGTGTTACATCCACCTTGCAGGTTGGGATGCGCAATGTCATGCCTTCGGCATCTTCATGTTCAATTTCGATGTCAAGCCCTTGCAGTGCGGTGCGGATGGCATCTATAGGGAGTGCCTGACCGATGAGGTCGAATACGCGCTGATATTTAATCTCCACCGTAGCACGCTCTATGGGAGTAGGATAGATATCTACCAATCGAGATGCAACAGTGGCTCCAGCTATCTCCTGAAGCAGTTTTACGGCTCTGCCCAATGCCCATAGAGTGATGTTGGGGTCGCATCCGCGCTCGTAGCGGAAGCTGGCATCGGTATGTAGCCCATGGCGTTTACTGGTCTTGCGTATGCTGACGGGGTTGAAATAAGCACTCTCCAAAAATACCGATGTAGTCTGCATGCTGACACCGCTCTTCTCTCCACCAAACACACCTGCAATACACATGCCTTCGTTCTGGTCGCATATCATCAGGTCGCGACTGTCAAGTTTTCGCTCTACTCCGTCAAGGGTAACAAAGGGTGTATCTTGTGGCAAGCAGCGCACATGAATCTCTCGGCCAGCTATCTTGTCGGCATCAAAGGCGTGCATGGGTTGTCCTACCTCCATCAGTACAAAATTGGTAACGTCAACTACGTTGTTGATTGGGCGTATGCCCACGGTGCGCAGTTTGTTTTGGAGCCATTCTGGACTTTCGGCCACCTTTACTTCCTCCAACAGAATGCCCGAATAGCGTGGGCAACGTTCGGGGTCTTCTATGCTCACGGTGATGCCAGGGGCAGTGGATTGATTCAGTTCAGTTGTCGCGGGCCATTGAATGTGTTTCTTCGCATTTTCGCGGGTGTTCAGCACTGCCACTATGTCGCGAGCCACACCGATATGACTGGTGGCATCGCTGCGGTTGGCTGTAATGGCAACCTCAAGGGTGTAGTCCTCTTCTACATGAAAATATTCTTTGGCAGGCATTCCTACGGGAGCATCGTCGGGCAGCACCATGATGCCGTCATGGCTGGTGCCTAACTGTAGCTCATCGGCAGCGCAAAGCATGCCTTCGCTTACAGCACCGCGCAGTTTGCCACGTTTGATTTCGTAAAATTCGTCATCAGAGGTGTATATCTTGGTCCCTATCTGGGCGCACACCACCTTCTGACCTGCTGCTACGTTGGGTGCACCGCATACGATGTCGAGTGGCCGCTCACCGCCCACATCTACTGTGGTGATGTGCAGGTGGTCGCTGTCAGGATGCGGCTCGCATGTGAGTACTTGTGCTACAACCACATGTTCCAACCCGCCTTTTATGGTATCTACACGTTCCACGCCCTCTATTTCAAGTCCGCTGAATGTTAACAGATCGTCCAATTCCTGTGGGGTATGTTCAGTATCAACATACTCATTAAGCCATTTGTATGAAATTTTCATCGTTTATGTTTGTTTTATTCTATTAGTATTGTAAGTGTTTAGTTTTTTGATATTCAGAATGTTGCTATATTGTAGTCAGATTCCAACTGCTTGGAAT
>JAGHVA010000118.1 GCA_018064565.1 Candidatus Colimorpha onthohippi | reverse complement strand
CGTTAATGAATAGAGATAATCTTTTCTAACTAATAACAAACAATTAAATTTTCAAAGAAATGAAAAAAGTAATGTTCTGCTTGGCCGTTGCTGGTATGTTCGCTTTCGCCGCTTGCAACAATAACGCCACTGAAGAGGCTGTTGTTGATTCTCCAGTAGTTGAGGAAGTAATGGTTGAAGAGCCAGTTGCTGACACTCTTCCTGTTGAAGAAGCTGCTGCAGAGGTTCAGACTGAGGCTCAAGCTCAGTAATTGATTTATCAATCATTAGAAATCAAAAGGTTGTGTCTTGTTTGAGACACAACTTTTTTTTTGTATTTGAGTATATTATGGTAGCGGTAAACCCTATCTTTTTTGTTGGGTGGCATGAGTTAGCCAATTTCTGACGGGGCGATCGTATAGCCGCATGCAAGCGACTGCTGCGAGTATGGCTATTGCCGCTATCGCAACGGGTGTGCACCAACTGTAAGGCCCGAACGGGTGCAGATCTTGGTTTATCCACCCGATGTATAGGTAAATCAAAGGGTAGTGGATAGCATACAATGGGTAGGACAGCTCTCCAATCCAAGTACAGGTATTATGCAATATAGTTGGCGTTGTGTGTGTGCTTTCGCTGGCAGCTATCCAGATTACTATTGGAAAAACAACGCAGATGCAGATCCATTCATACCAGAGGTTGAGGTTCCCTAAACTTGGTGTGCATAGCAGTGCAGTCAGTAACATTGCTGCAATGCAGCATGACACAGTTGGATGTAATGACGATGGTCTTTTGTGTCGAATCAGCCGCCACAGTGTCAACCCTATGGTGTATGAGGTAAGCATTCGTAACAATCCTCCAATCAGTTGAGGCGTGGTGGAAGACCATCCAAAAGCCAAGGTGGACGACTCATCCCCATAGGTCAAAATCCCAATTGCAGCGTATCCAAGGGCAGATACAACTGCGATATACGCCACATGGCGGGTCTTTAGCTTGTGTAGGATTAGACCATAGAGGATGCTTCCCACATATTCCAAAAAAAGTGACCATGAGGGGCCGTTGAGAGGGAATGCTTCGGTGTTGCCTCTTAAATCGTTAGACAGCGGAGAGGGTATTATGAGTAATGACAGGATAAAGCCAATTAGAATGGTTGACCACGGCATCATGGTTCCGTCCCATCTGGTGCATCCTTGGGCGATATAAACTATGAGACCCGTTAATGAACCGATTATAATCATGGGATGCAGTCGGATAATACGGGTTAGCATCAATCTACAAAAGGTGAGCCGGTTGTGCGAGTTGGCGGCATTCATCTTGTTGTCGTAAGCATGCCCCATGACAAATCCAGACAAAAGGAAGAAGAAGTCAACAGCCAGAAATCCGTGAAACATCTGTTGCTCGGCATCGCCATTAGCAAAGGCGACCGCCTCAAACAAGTGATAAACTAAAACGGCCAGCGCAGCAATGCCGCGGAGACCGTCAAGGGTAGCATACCTATGCATGTGAATATATGAATTGTGTTATGGCTTAGTTGCGGTATCCAATGACATGCCGAACTTCGTCAATGGTGCGGCGAGCGCTGCAGCGAGCTTTCTCTTTACCTTGATCCATGATTTTTTGAAGTCTCGCCTCATCAGCGGATATCTCAGTGATGCGATCTCTGAATGGTTGGGTGAAGTTGATCATGTCTTCTGCCAGCTGCTTTTTAAGGTCGCCGTAGCGTATTTGGCACCGGTTGTATAGGTCGTCAAAGTATGCCACAGTGTCGGGAGTAGAGACTACTTTTAGCAGCGTGAATAGGTTCTCTATCTCTGTGGGTTTAGTCTGGTTCATCTGGGTGGGGCCACTGTCAGTCTTGGCGCGCATTATTTTTTTACGGATAGAGGCAGGCTCCTCATTAAGAAAGATGGCATTGTTTTCGCCTTCGCTTTTGCCCATTTTGCCGTTGCCGTCCAATCCTGGTATCTTGACCAGTTCAGAACCGAAGTTATAGGCTTGTGGAAGCGGGAAAACCTCATGTTTGTACATGTTGTTGAAACGTTGCGCAAAGGTTCGAGTCATCTCCAAATGTTGCTCTTGGTCTTTCCCTACAGGTACTTTTGTGGCTTTGTGAATAAGGATATCAGCGGCCATGAGTGTGGGGTAGGTCAAAAGGCCAGCATTGACATTGTTTGGGTTTTGCCGCACCTTGTCTTTGAACGATGTAACGCGTTCCAACTCTCCAAGGTAGGCGTTCATGTTTAGAAATAGGTATAGTTCAATGGTCTCGGGAAGGTCGCTTTGTAGGTATATGGTAGATTTCTCAGGGTCAAGACCTGCAGCCAGATATTGGATAAGGATTTGACGGGCATTGCCATATAGGTTGTCTGGAGTAGGGTGAGTAGTGAGAGAATGATAGTCGGCAACAAAGAAATAGCAGTCATTCTCTTCTTGCATTTTTACAAAATTGCGTAATGCGCCGAAATAGTTTCCTAAATGTAGGTTGCCGGTGGGGCGGATTCCGCTGCATACAATATCCTTCATTTGCGTAGATTTTCGATAAGTTTAATTATATAGATAGGCGTAAGTTCAACAAGATACATTTTCGTAGTCTGCATCTGTCATATTGCAAAAGAGCAATGTGAATTGCGGTTTTGGAAATCGTTTGCAAAGATACAATTTTTTTCAGAAACAAGCACAGATGCTTGTACGCTACAAGATTTCAAATGATCTTTTTTTTTTGACGGATGTGGAAAGTTAAAACATAAATGTGTACTTTTGCAACTTTATTTGTTGTTAATAATTTACACGTTTTTAATTATGAATAAGACAGAGATAACTACATCAAACCAATTGAATGACCATTATTGTGTGATTATGGCAGGTGGCGTTGGAAGCCGTTTCTGGCCGTTGAGTAAGAATAATTTCCCCAAGCAGTTTTTGGATGTGTTAGGCACAGGAAAGAGTTTTATCCGATCTACATTTGAGCGCTTTCTGCCTATTGTTCCAGTAGAGAATTTTTTGGTGGTTACCAATGAGGCATATAAGCATCTGGTTTTGGAGCATATCCCAGAGTTGAGCGAAAATCAGGTACTTTGTGAGCCTATGCGCCGCAATACGGCACCTTGTATTGCGTATGCCTCCTATCGAATCCAAGCGCAGTGTCCAAACGCTGTGGTGGCTGTAACGCCGGCTGACCATCTGGTTACTAACGAGGTCGAATTTCAGCGTGTTATTGGCCTTGGATTTGATTTTGTATCCCATCCAGACCACCAAGATGCGTTGATGACGGTGGGTATTCGTCCATCCCGTCCCGAAACTGGCTATGGTTATATCGAGGTGTCGCCCAGGTCGCTTCAAAATGCTGTGGGTGAGGTGGTCCCGATGGATAATTTTAAGGAAAAGCCCGATCTGGAAACGGCAAAGCAGTTTTTGGAAGCTGGTCGTTATTTTTGGAACTCGGGCATCTTTGTGTGGTCAATCCATGCGATATTGTCGGCATTCAAATCGTACCTTCCCGATATGGCTGCTATTTTTGATGAGGGTGCTTCGGTGTTTGCCACCGATGGTGAACAGCAGTTTATCAACGAGAATTTTGCACGTTGCGAGAATATCTCTATTGACTATGGGGTTATGGAACGTAGCCAATGCCGCTATACCATACCAGCCGATTTCGGTTGGAGCGACATCGGGACATACGGTTCGCTATATACGCATGCCACGCACGATGCCAACGGCAATGCGAAATCGGGTACCGCACTATTGGTGGAAAGCAAAAATTGTGTGGTGAATATCGAAGAGGGAACAGAGGCTATCGTTCAAGGAATGGATCGATGTTTAGTTGTGTATCGTAATGGGTCGCTGCTGGTATGCAGAATGGATGACGAGCAGCGCATCAAGCAATGGGTCGAGCAGATAGGCCGTTAGTTAAGACAAAATCGGAATGGAATATCCTGGATGGTGATGCTGTGAACACAGCGGGCATAATCCAGGATATTTTGTATCGTCTGGCTGGAAGGTGCTACAGAGGATGGCGTAGGCATCGTGTTGTCAGAATCCATGTAATCGTCCTTGTTCATAGCATATTATTTTTCAAATTTGATTTGTCGGAGTTTTTTTTAGCCTCCTCTTCAACGCACATATATTTGCCGACTGACGTTTTAGAAGATAGGATAGGGATGTTGCCTGCAAGATACCGACCGTTTAGATATATTAACAACGGGCATACAAAATTATTGCATGCCCGTTGTTATTTTTTTACGACAATGTAGGGTGTTCACCAAGTTATAACTCAATATATATGTCGTTCTCTTGCGCCAAACGGCGCAGGTTGAGAATGGCATACCGCATCCTGCCTAAAGCTGTGTTGATGCTTACGCCCGTGCGAGCGGCTATATCTTTGAAGTCGCATCGGCCATAGTGGCGCAGAATTACCACACGCCGTTGTTCTGGGGGCAACATGTGGATCAATTTCCGGATAATCTTGCCGTTTTCGCGGCGGATAATCTCGCTTTCGATATTGTCGCCCTGCACCTTCAGTGTATCTACTACGTTAGTGTTATTGTCTGCATGGTTGGCAACAATAGGCATTTTGTTGTTTCGACGAAAATAGTCCACTATTAGGTTGTGTGCAATGCGCATCACCCAATGGATGAACTTGTTCTCATCTTTATAGATGCCAGCATTGATGGTGGTGATAACCTTAAAAAAAGTGTCCTGAAAGATGTCGTCAGACGCCTCTTTTTCTTTCACTACCGAGAAAATATACCCATAAACCTTGGCTTGATGTCTTGCCAAAAGCGCATCAAAACAAGCACAGTCACCGTTTCGATAACCTAATATAAGCTCATTGTCACTTAGCGAATTAAGATTGTTTGCCATGAAAAATTAGGTGTTGGTTGTAAAACGGATAATACTTCTCGATAGGCAATAGGTCTGTTTACGTTTGAGAGTGCAAAAGTACATTATTTTTTTCAAAAAAATTATTTTCTTGTATATTTTTTTAACAAAAAATGTTGAGTCTGTTATCGCATACTGAGTCTCGTGTATAATAGAGCCAGTAGATGTTCGGGTAATGTTTGGTTGATATATATGTGAGTTGATGTATTAAAAAAAGTGTATATTTGCAATCGATAGGATTGATTTGAATGTGGGTAGTCCTATTGGTAAATCAATAGGTTACATGGTTTATCGCAAATTGTTATTCAATACTAATTAGAATTAGAATATGAAACATTCGTTTTTATTCGTTTTGGTTATTGCTGTATGTGGTTCGCTTGCAGCGCAGACTGCGGTTGTGCCGTTGGGAGCTGATGTGTCAGTATCTTCTGTTGGTTCCGCCTCTATCAGTGTAGGGCAAGTAGCATGTCAGTTGGCTTCGGATCCTATGGTAGAGTTTACTGCGCAAGAGGGTGTGCAGCAGCCTTATACCGTTACGAGAGAGCGGATTGATGGGGTAGTAGAAATACCTTACGATATCAATGTGTTCCCTAATCCTACCAACCATAGCGTTACGTTTCGTGCCAGTCAAGCGCAGGCACTTTCCTGCACGTTATTTACTGTTTCGGGTCAAGTAATATCTTCGATGCAGTCGCAGAATGGTGAAGGGACGTTCGACTTGAGTCGCTATGCTGCTGGCTCGTACATGCTACGAGTGGTTGACGGAGATGGCCGTCAGCAGAATTTCAAGGTCATCAAGCGATAAGGTAACTATAAGAAAATATTATCAAACGGCACCATACAAATTAGCGTATGGTGCCGTTGTTTTTACATCCAGGGTTCCGCCTGACTTCGTCAATGCGCCCCTACAGTATAATCCGCTGTCAGATAGGTCGAAAAGCCTATGCGATAAGTTCCGATAAGAAATGTATCTTGGGAATCAAATTTTATCATTACCTTTGCAAGTTGCAAGTTATGTTTGTTTTGCGTTTATCTTATTTTGAATCAGTATGTAATATTGTATGTTGATGCGTTTCCCGTGTTTTAGAATTGTCTCAAGAGTGGTTCTGTCCTCTCAATTTCTGTTTAGAAATATCTTATGCAACTCACTGATAATATATAGGTTAAGCCGTGGCGTTGCCATCGCTGCTGCCCATCGGTGTGGTAGTG
>JAGHVA010000257.1 GCA_018064565.1 Candidatus Colimorpha onthohippi | reverse complement strand
ATACTTAATCGAATTGTAAAATATAATAACAACAATTATGAAGAAGTTCTTTTTTATAGTTTTGCTTTGTGTGCCATTGGTCTCCATGGCTCAGACTAAGGTCAAGGAGACAGAGGTTCCCAAATCGGTCCTCATCACATTGGCTAATACATACGAGTCGTACAAGGTGAAAACGTGGTATCAGGCATCGGGTCAGTATATAGCAGATTTTGTTATTGACGGGCAGCCAGGACGTGGCTATTTTACGGCTGCGGGCGATTGGCAGTACAGCACATTCCCAGTAAAAATGCAGGAGTGCCCGACGTTGATGAGCAGTTATGTCAGCGACAACTACCCAGGATACAAAGTGAAAGAGATTTGTTATGTAGAAGAGATGGGTGGCGATAATTACTATAGGGTAATCATAGCCCGTGATGCTTTGGACGCAGCGGATTGTGAGATGATATTCGATACGCGTGGAAAATTGATGAAAACCAATGCTCCAAGTCCAGATGCAGTGAAGCGTGATTTCTATACACGCAATAATCCTGAGACGGATGATGGGCGCAATACAAAGGCTAAAGGCAAACGTCCACTCCCTGTTGTTGATGAGCCAGAGGAGCAGGAATTGCAACCTACCGAACCTATACGTGCTCATTTTGAGAAGAACCACCAAAAGCGCGTAAAGCGCGGTCCAGAATGGGTTAGTAGAGATAATGGTCAGCGTATTGTAGCTTATTACTCAAACGCACAGAAGGCCGAATTTGAGGTTGTGTATAATATGACCAAGGGTACACCCGAGCGTTTAGGTAAGGTGTTGGCCAAAGAACGTTACAAAAAAGGTATTATCAAGTATCTTGAAGAGAAGTTCAAAGGTCAGAAATATGTCATAGAGAAGATGGTGGTGTACGAGGCTGATAGTAAGTTTCGTGATGAGACGGGCAAAAAGCCAAAGCCATATACTTATGCGGTGGTCCGCACCAAGAAAGATGGTAAAATCTATCGCATGGAGTTTGATAGCAAAGATCAATTTACAGGCCTTTTGGCAACCCCGCTGGATGCCAACGACATCCAGTAAGAATATCGAACTACAAAGAAAAACGACTTTAGTGCAAATGGGCATTGTTTTGAAACATTGCCCATTTTTGTTTGTTATCGTAATGTTTTCAGCAATTCGATTAGCACGTTCCAGATGTTGTTGATGGTGCTTAATTCCACGCGTTCGTTTACAGAATGGGGCTCTACGATGCGGGGACCGATACATGCGATTTGAATGCCAGGAAATTTCTGAACATAGTAGCCTGCTTCTAATACAAAGTGCATGGCGACTGGTTTGGGAGTGAAGCCGAGTACCTTTTGGAATGTGTTGACAACGGTTTGAATAAATTCAGTATTGGTGTTTTCTTGCCATCCAGGAGTGTCCATCAGTATGTTTGATGTGCCTCCCGACAAACGGATAGTTTGAGCTATGGATGCAGCTTGCTGTCTCATCTCATTGTCGTTAAAACTACGGGTGTGGCAGCTGACTGAAACAAGTCCATCGGGTGTAGTGTCTATCAGCCCGATATTGTTGCTGGTCATGACCGTGCCAGCTATATTGGGGTGCATCTGGATAACACCACATGGTATATGGCATAAGGTATGGATGCAATTGGTGATATCAAATGTATGAGGAGGAGTCTGCGTTTGGTTTAGTGTAATCTGTATGGCTGTCTCGCTGGTGTAGTTGCAGCGCCATTGCGAGCGAGTTTGGGTAATGATTTCGGATAAGTGATGGGCTTGGATGGACGTCAGCCCAACGGTAGCGGTGCAGGAGTTAGGTATAGAAGCACTTGCGACACCGCCTTTGATTGACACAACAATCCCATCGGATTGATGCAGAATATTGCACAATTCCTTGATGGCATTGATGCGCCCTTTGTTGATGTCAACACCAGAGTGCCCGCCCAATCCATTGGAGATAGACAGTTGGTAATAGCTGACATTGGTAGGTGGTACAATCGAGGAGCATTGCCATTGTGCTTTTTGGATGAGTGCGCCTGCGGCTCCAACGGTGATGGTGTCGTAGTCTTCGCTGTCCAAGTTGATGACTTTGCGTCCTTTGATGAAATCAGGAGAGAGTCCAGCCGCTCCAGTCATACCGTCTTCTTCGTTGGTGGTGGTGAGTACTTCTATTGCAGGATGTTGTATGTCGTCGGCTTCGAGTATCGCCAATGCCATGCTAAGTCCAATGCCATTGTCTGCGCCAAGACTGGTTCCGTGTGCATACATCCAGCCGTCTTTGATATAGGATTTTATCGGGTCTTTCAGCGGATTGAATTGCGCATCACCCACGGCTACCATATCGCAGTGGTTGAGCAAAACGATAGGTTCGGCAGCCTCATAACCAGGGGTGGCTTCTTTGCGGATAACGATGCAATTTTGCTTGTCTCGCTGATAACTCAATCCCAAGCGATTGGCGAATGCACATAGGTAGTCGGCAACCTGCTCTTCATGGTGAGATGCTCTTGGGATGTTGTTCAGCTGATGGAATATTTGATAAACAGATTCGATAGATGACATGAGAAAATATTTTTTTTGCAAAAATACCTAAAAAAATCCAGTCTTCCCGCATCTACAACTGGCTTAACTCGTCAAGAAAATGATGCTGAAGGGATGCAGGACCCTGAGCCTTGTCGGCAGCTCGGCTGCCAGCTTCTGCCATAATGCACATGCCAGCATAAGCAGCATCAAAAGGATTGGGAAACACCGCAACGCAAGCTGCAACAATAGCAGAAGCAGTACACCCCATTCCCGTTACTTTAGTCATTAGTGGCGATCCTCCGTTTACCCAATCTGTCCGATTTTCGTAACAAATATAATCAGCGGGTCCGCTAACTGCCACCGCACTGCGATGGTTTCGCGCATACCGCTGGACATCATCGCACCAGAGATACCCACTGCCATACGAGACAGCATCCACCCCGTGTTGCGGGGCTGGCACCCCGCAAATATGCAATATCTCAGACACATTACACCGTATGACCGCAGGACAATCAATCGCGATCAGCTTGCGAGTAAGATTATCCCGAAAAGACGACACTCCCACACCCACAGGGTCCAGCACCCACGGCTTCGAATGTCTCGCAGCGCAACGTACAGCCTCGAACATCAGTATCGATTGTGGCTGATTTGCTGTGCCGATATTGATATATAACGAATCTGCAGCAGCGACCAATTCATCAATCTCCTCAACTGCCGATGTCATTATTGGCAATGCACCTACTGCCAGCAACGCATTTGCATTGAACGACTGAGCTACGCTGTTGGTCAAACACACCACCAGCGGATTCTGTTTGCGCACATCGCGCACATAAGAACTTGTTCTTGACAAAGTGTCCATAAATTTCCCTTCGTTGTTATTATACACATCAGGTTATGAGGGTTTTATCTCAGCCGTCTAATAGTACAGCACCCCTAATTCCGTCTTACAAAGATACTAAAAATATATTGATGTTGTAGTTTTCGACAAGCCAACAGTGCGGACATGCAAAAAGATAAGGATAATAGTGGACTGAAAGTCCATAGGTACATAGTCTAAAGCCTTGGGCTGACGACTGGATGGTTTTTCAAGCTGCTTGTCTCAGCTGCTTAGGTGTAGGAGCGAGGGCGGCACCTTCGGTTTCACCATATTTGCGTATCAACTTATGCGATAGAACCATGCGATTTGGATGATATAAAGAATTGCGCATGCGTTGTAGCATAAGATTATCGCATATGAGACAGAACCTAATAAGATGCCAACAACCAGTCCGCTGACTTGGAGTGCCAGACGTATGGCTGCGAAGATGAGTAATCCCCGTTGCCGTCCGAGTAGGTCTGGTATGTAATTGAGTGTTAGGCTGATTGCGGCAAGTGATAGGTAAGGAATCATCATGCGGATATAGATGCCGCATGTCTGCCAGTTGTCGCCCAAAAGCCATCGGCAGATGGATGGTGATAATAGGTATAGAAGTATGGCAATAGGAACGATAATGGCGGCTATGGTGGTGATGGTGCGACCTACGAATGGCCGTAGCGGTTGTTTTTGCTGCACCATTTGCGCATTGTGCTGAAAAAATACGCGGTTGACGGATGAGCAGATAATCCTGATAGGCGTAAATGTTAGCGTTAGTGCCATGCCGAGAAATCCGATGGTGGTGGACCCAAAGGCTGGTGCGAGTAGCAGCGTGGGCATGTTGGATGCGAGATTGTCAACCAGTGATTTCGGGAGTGAGAATCGGGGAAAGTTCTGGTAGCGGCTCATTGCAGCAAGCGTGCCACGAGGCGACAAAACGGTCAAATTTTTCCAAAGTTTCTGTGGCATCCGCCATAAGGCTATGCCTACAGCAATTGCCATAGAGACTACTGGGCTGACTATCAGCCCGCCGCCAATATGTGCAGCACCACAGGCAGTCTTGCCTCCTGCATTTATAAGGTTTTGACTGATTTGTAGCTGCGATACGCAGTCGAACCGTTTGTGGCGCATGAGCCAAAAATTCAACAAATTGCCTATGGCAATCAGAAATACATAGATTGGCATCATCCAGAGATAAGATGCCAACGAAGGTGCTTGAAAGAGATTCTCGATAGGTTGCGCAAAAAAGCAGATGCCACAGCAGGTAAGACAAACGATTATTGTGATGAAGATGCCTCCATGAAGACAAAAAGCCGCCTGCTGGTCGGACCGAGGCAGCATTACAGCATATTGATATTCAGCGGTGGTGAATAGTGCGACTATGCTGGCAATAGATAAAAAAAGGTTGGCTATACCGAAATCTTCTGGCGCAAACATGCGTGTCAGAATCGGGTATATAAGCAGTCCGACAATCTGTGCGACCACATTCGCTGAGAGTAGGCGAGCAGCATTGTGAAACAAATCAGACCTTAATATGTTGCGAATCGGACGCATAGCGATTGTTTAATCCTTAGGAAGTATGGATTATTAGGCATGCAAAATTAGTAAAAATATATGAACCGTATTTTGTTTTCATACTTTTGAGGGTGTCAACTAAAAAAATATGTATCTTTGCAGTTGAATTTATTATAATCTTGAGTAATATGTACAATGATTTGAGAATTTTTTGTTGTCCGAAATGTGGCAATATCGTGGTTGGCTACGGAATGGAGGCACCGCGTTGCTGCGGTGTGGAGTTGGACTATTTGTCGCCTATCATCGCTGGGGCTGACAAACAGCCTCAGGTGGAAGAGATGGACGGGGCTTATTGTCTCACCTGGCGGCATCCGATGACAAAGGATAATTATATCGCTGCAGTTGTCTTGGCGTTTTACAACCGGATTGAGCTGATTCGCATGTTTCCCGAGCAAGAAGCTATAGTCCATGTCTCGCAACTAAAAGGAGTGGATCTCTATTGGGTGGTGCGCAGCCAGCGAGAGGTGACGTTGTACAAAGTGAAAGTGTAAACTTATGCCGCCAATACGATAAGTTTGGTGTCGCGGATTGTTGGGTAAAAAAAAGAAACCTCAAGTCCAACTGAACCTGAGGTTTTTTACTGTAGCGGGGATGAGAATTGAACTCATGACCTCCGGGTTATGAATCCGACGCTCTAACCAGCTGAGCTACCCCGCCATGATTGTCTTTCAAAGAGCGTTGCCCCTCAAAAACAGTTTGCAAAGGTACAAACTTTTTGGTACTTGACAAAATTTTTTGATAAAAAATATTATATTTGCAATCTAAATAGTTCATTAACAATTCTAATTGTTGATTGATTATTAGCAAAAAAGAAGTGTGTAATTTCATATATGGCGTATGGATTCTAAATTATACAGCAATTTTGATTACGAAAGTGCGCTCGGTGTCCAGCCTGGAATAGCGCAACCGAGTCAGGTGAACAACGCCTATCTGGAGCGGATGCAGGCCTTGCGTAAAAAAGAACCGACCGTGGACGAGTTGGTTGAGGGTATAATAAACGGCAATAGGGTGGTGCTGAGCAGAGCCATCACGTTGGTAGAGAGCTCGCGTCATGATCACCAGGTCAAGGCGCAGCAAGTTATAGAGCGTTGTTTGCCGTATTCGGGTAGGTCTGTCCGGTTAGGCATCACAGGAGTGCCAGGTGCGGGTAAAAGTACCACGATAGAGGCATTGGGCACGTATTTGACTTCGAAAGGTCATAAGGTGGCTGTGTTGGCGATTGACCCGAGTAGCGAGCGCACCAAAGGTAGCATATTGGGCGATAAGACAAGGATGGAGGCACTCTCGGTGGATGAGAATGCTTTTATACGCCCCTCGCCATCGGCTGGAAGTCTGGGTGGTGTGGCTCGTAAAACGCGTGAGATAATACTGCTTTGCGAGGCAGCGGGTTTTGATGTTGTGATTGTTGAGACAGTGGGAGTGGGGCAGAGCGAGGTGGCTGCACATGGTATGGTGGATTTCTTTTTGTTGTTACAATTGGCCAATACGGGGGATGAGTTGCAAGGCATAAAGCGTGGCATCATGGAGATGGCTGATATGATTGCCATCAACAAATGTGATATAGACAAAGAGCGATCAGAGTTGGCTGCATCGCGTTTTCGCAACGCATTGCACCTTTTTCCACTTCCAGAGTCAGGGTGGCCAGTCAAGGTTAGGCTCTGTTCGGCAGAATCGCATTTTGGGATAGCCGAACTTTGGAATGATGTGACGGAATATGTAGCGTATGCCAAATCGACGGGCTATTTTGACCAGAAAAGGCAACTTCAAAATTTTAAGATACTGAAGGAGACCATAGAGCAGTCGTTGTTGGATCGTTTTTACAATGCGCCCGACATGGAAAGCAAACTTGCTGCTGTCAAACAGCAAATCTTAGAAGGGAAAGTTAGTGCCTATCAAGCTGCTGATGCGCTGCTGCAGGATACCTGTCTATAATCATAATGATTTACATCCATATTCCATACTGCCATCGAAAATGCAACTATTGTGCGTTCTATTCGGCTGTAACCAGTGGCGACACACAGCCGTATGTTGATGCTTTGTGTGAGGAGATAAGACAGCGAAAGCCAGCGGAAAAACATACTGTCAAGACAGTCTATTTTGGAGGTGGAACGCCCAGCCTGTTGCCTATAGCGCAGTTGCGGCAGATTGTGGAGTGTATCAGCCAATCAAATTTTGACGTGAGTCAAGTTGAAGAGGTTACACTTGAATGTAATCCAGAAGATATCTCCATGGCCTACATGGAGTCGCTGCGGCAACTACGGTTTATCAACCGCATAAGTATTGGCTTACAGTCGTTTAAGGATTCGAATTTGAGGATAATGAATCGCCGCCATGAAGCAAGCCAGTCGGTCAGGGCATTGGAGTGTGTAAGGCAGGCAGGCTTCGACAATGTGAGCGTGGATTTGATATATGGTCTGCCGCATCAAACGTTGGACGATTGGTTGGGTGAGTTGGATATATTGGCGGGTTTGTGTGAGCATAACGAAGCAATACAGCATCTCTCGGCATACGCACTTACGGTGGAGCCTCACACGATATTGGATTATCAAATATCGCATAAGATGTTGCGCCCAGCATCGGAGGATGTTGTGTTGTTGCAATATGAGGCACTGCATCGGTGGTGCAGCCAATCGGGTTTTGCGCAATACGAGATCTCTAACTATTGTCGCAACGGCCGTCGGAGTATTCACAACAGCAATTATTGGAACCGCACACCTTATTGGGGATTTGGCACTTCGGCACATAGTTTTGATGGCGTAGGCAGACGTTGGAATGTGTCGGATATCAAGCAGTACATAGCTGGAGTCAGGAGCGGTGAGGCTTACTATGAGAGCGAGACCCTCTCGACGAGAGATGTGCACAACGAATACCTAATGACAGCACTTCGAACCTCCGCAGGCATTTCAAAAAGTCTGATCGATTCCAGATATGCGGGCAGCCTGTCCAAGGGTATTCGCAAGTATGTGGAGGGTGGTTTGATTATAGAGACAGCTACCCATTATGAGCCCACGTGGCAGGCATTGCTACAGGCAGACGGAATAGCCAGTGAACTGTTCGAAATCACCTCTAAAGGTGAGCACAACGTGTGCGATTAGGCAGGAAATAGGTGTTGACGCACCAGTTAAAATTCGCTGTTTGAGAACTCTGTATTTGGGTCTATAACGGGACGTATATACACCAAGTCTTTGACGATAGCCCCAGGATAGATGTCTTTTATCTGGTTGAGAAACGCATAGGCTTGTAGCCGCGTCTTGAAATCTCCGATTTTTACTTTGAAACAAGGTTCGTCAAAAGTAACATAAACGCCTATCTCTGGATAGATTTCGTTGATCTGATTTTGCAGTGCTATGGCTCTTCCTCGGCTGTCGTTGCCAGACAACGATGCCACCTGAATGCGAAAACCATGCGTTGTAGTGGTAAGACGGTTGAGCTCGATATGTTTCTCTACAAGTTGTGTGGCACGTGTGTCGCCAGCAATGGATACTTTGCCTTCAGGTTGCTGTGCATAAATCTGGACGGTGCAGACGATTGCAACAGCCAGCAGGAGTGATTTCATCGTATAACTCATGATGGACGATTGTGTATGGAGGTGCAAAGTTACGAAATAAATATGAATTGATGTATGCAATATCGCTTTTTTTATTTTTTTGGCTGTAATCAAAAAAAATGTGTACTTTTGCATACTATTTTGATGTTGTATGCATGCGGTTTGGTGAAGGAGTGATAAGAGTTGGAATATTGTGTTTTATTGACAGAAAATTGAAGAATCTGTGGATGTATTTTGGATTTCATTGTTGGTATTGGGCTTGATTGGCGCGGTGTTCGCGTTGCTATTGTATTATGTAGCGCAGCGTTTTTGGGTGCCAGAAGACCCGTTGATTGACGAGGTGTTGTCGGTGTTGCCTGGTGCCAATTGTGGCGGTTGTGGCAAGGCTGGTTGCAAGGCAATGGCAGAGGCTTTTGTGAAACAAGGCAATATGGAGGGGTTGCGTTGTCCTGTGGGAGGCGAGTCGGTGGCGCGAAAGGTGGCTGCATTGCTTGACTGCTCACCGCTGGTTACTGAACCGCAGGTGGCTACAGTGAGGTGTAGTGCCTGTTTTGCGAAACAGCCGACTACGCTATATGATGGATTGAAAGATTGTGCTTTTGTATCGTCGGTGTATGTTGGTGATGGGGGGTGTGCATACGGCTGTCTGGGTTATGGCAATTGTGTTCCTACCTGTCAGTTTGGCGCCATCAAGATGGATCAAGAACGGCGTATTCCTGTGATAGACGATGATAAGTGTACGGGTTGTGGTGCATGTGCGAATGCTTGTCCGCGCCATGTGATTGAGCTGCGTAACCGAGGCGTCAACAATCAGAAGGTCTTTGTCCGTTGTGTTAATCAAGACAAAGGTGTAGAGGCTCGCAAGGTCTGCACGAAGGCTTGTATAGGGTGTGGTAAGTGTGAGCGGACGTGTCTGTTTGGGGCTGTTACAGTGCAGAACAACGTGGCTTATGTAGATGTGAGGAAGTGCAAGCAATGTCGCAAGTGTGTGGTAGAATGTCCTACGGGGGCTTTGGTGGCGCAGAATTTTGCAACACCGCTTAAGTCGCAAGACTCGGATTAAGGTGAGTCTGAGGTCTCTGTTGGCATTAAGGAGGTTGAATTGTCATAGTTAATAGAATCCAGTTGAAATTTGTAATCCAGAAATATAAGTGTTAAAGACATTTGCAATAGGAGGAATTCACCCGAGCGACAACAAGTTGGCTGCGAATCAGCCGATAGAGTATTTGCCACTGCCTCAACAGGTTGTGGTGATGATGTCGCAGCATATCGGAGCACCAGCGGTCTCGTTGGTCGAACCGGGCGACAAGGTGCTTGTTGGGCAGTTGATAGGTGAGGGCAAGGCATTTATGTCTGCCAATATCCACTCTCCAGTAAGCGGTGTGGTTACCAAGGTTGATATGTGCAGGGATATTGCTGGAATGCCAAAACCTGCGGTATATATCAATGTGGAGGGTGATGAATGGTTATCTACTATCGATCGTTCACCTGAGATTAAGTATGAATGCAACTTGGATCCGAGTCAGGTGTTCGACAAAATCAAGGAGATGGGTATTGTCGGCTTGGGAGGTGCAACTTTCCCAACGCATATCAAGTATGCCGCAAATGATGACAGAAATATTGATTACTTGATTGTCAACGGAGTGGAGTGTGAACCCTATTTGACAGCGGATAGTCGGTTGCTTGTTGAGCATGCCACAGAGATATGTATAGCTATTGATATTGTCAGGCAAGCGAGAGGCATAGCTCATGCCGCCATAGGTATTGAGGCCAACAAGCCAGAGGCGATAGCCTTGATGACACAGGTGGCTGGACGGTTTGAGAGCTTGGAGGTGGTGCCGTTAAAGATGAAATATCCGCAGGGTGCTGAGAAACAGTTGATTTACGCTATTACGCACCGCAGAGTGCCGAGCGGCAAGTTGCCCATTGATGTGGGGTGCATTATCAGCAATGCAGGTACTATGTTTGCCATATATGAGGCGTTGCAGAAAAACAAACCGCTGTTTGAGCGTGTGGTTACGGTTACGGGCAAAGGTGTCAAGACGCAGCATAATTACAAAGTCCGTGTGGGGACATCCATAAAGAGCTTGGTGGAGTTTTCGATAGGTGAGATTCCTGGCAGTGTAGGCAAGATAATCAGCGGTGGTCCTATGATGGGCAAGGCGATTTTCAATCTTGATGCGCCTACTACCAAGGGTATGGGGGGAGTTTTGATTATGAATGAGTCGGAATCGGTTCGTCAGGAAGAGACCACCTGCATCCGATGTGGTAAGTGTTTGAATGCTTGTCCTATGGGATTGGAGCCGTATCTTTTCTCGGCATTGGTTCGTCACGAACGCTATGCAGAGGCGCGACAGCGCAATATCTTGGATTGTATAGAATGTGGCAGTTGTGCATATAGTTGTCCTGCCCACAAGCCGCTTACGAGCGAAATTCGTTTGGGTAAGGCAAAGGTGAGAGCTATGATGCCTAAAAAGTAGTTTTATTTAACGTTATCCCGTCTGATTATGTTGTACGTTTCAGATTCTCCACATATACACAGTGCTGATTCCACACATTTGATGATGTGGCATGTCTTTGTGGCGATGTTGCCGATGTTTGTGGTAAGCATTTTGTTTTTTGGACTAAGTGCTTTGATTATCACATTGACATCGGTAGTCTGTTGCTGCTTGTTTCAATGGGTTATAGAGCGTTTTGTCTTTCATCGTCCCTCGATGGTTGGCGACGGCTCTGCCGTTGTGACAGGAATGCTTTTGGCGTTTAATGTGCCAGCAACACCCAGTATGTATTGGATTATCATCATCGGGGCGTTGGTATCGATGGGTATTGGCAAGATGGCGTTTGGAGGCTTGGGGCACAACCCGTTTAATCCTGCATTGGTAGGACGTGTATTTATGCTAATCTCGTTCCCAGTTCAGATGACTACATGGCCTGTCGCAAAGCAATGGATAAGTGGCCAGGTTGATGCAATGACAGGTCCTACTCCGTTGGGCTTAATTAAAGAAACTATTGCCAATGGAGGCACTATAGCTGATGTGTCGTCGCAGTTGCCGTCGTGGGGCAGTTATGTATTAGGGAGTATGGGCGGTTCGTTGGGTGAGGTTTCGGCACTCGCTATTATAGCAGGCGGTGTGTATCTGTTGTGCTGCAAGGTGATTACATGGCGGATTCCAGTGTCGTTTATAGGGGCAGCGTTTTTGCTGAGTGGTTTGTTATGGCTTGTGGATGCCGACATGTATCTCGACCCGTTGCATACCCTGTTGAGTGGCGGACTGCTGTTGGGTGCGTTCTTTATGGCTACGGATATGGTTACATCGCCAATGAGCCATAGCGGGCAGTTGGTGTTTGGAATTGGGTGTGGTTTGCTTACCGTTGTTATTCGCACTTGGGGGGCATATCCTGAGGGAGTTTCATTTGCGATATTGCTGATGAATGCGGTAACACCGTTAATCAACAAAGGCTTCCGTCCGAAGCGTTTCAGTGCATAACAAGGTTTGGTGAATTATTAATTACGAATAGGTCATACATTATGAAAGCACAGTCAGCGTTGCGAAACATGTTTTTGTCGCTTACCATCATCTCGTTGGTGGCAGCAGCGGCATTGGCGATTGTTAGTAAATTGACGCACTCAGCCATATCAGAGGCGAAGGCATTGAAAAACGAAGCTGCGGTTGTGGAAGTCTTACCCAAGTCGTTAGGCTATGTTACGTTGAGTCCTGCAGAGCAGGATGGTGTAGTTTTGGCATACGATGGTCAGGGAGCATGTGTAGGAGCAGCTGTGGAGGCCTCGTCTGAAAACGGTTTTGGAGGTCATCTCGCCATCATGGTTGGTATTGATGCTAATGGAGTGCTCGTGGGATATAAAATCCTTGAGTCGTCCGAAACTCCAGGCTTGGGAGAAAAAGCCGCAGAGTGGTTTCAGAAAGAGGGTAAAGGGTGTGTGATAGGGATGAAGTTAAGCGATGGAGATTTGCAGGTGTCGAAAGATGGCGGCCAGGTAGATGCGATAAGTGGGTCAACTATAACATCGCGGGCTTTTTGTGAAGTGGTTAATAGTGCTTACCAAAAATTTTTGGATGCGGTAAGATAACATGATGTAGTATGTTGGTAGTACGGTGTGCATAGTGTTGTGTAACCATAGGAGTTGTTGTTAATGAAGTCGATAGAAATAATAAAAAACGGACTGTTCAGTCAAAATCCAACATGGGTGCTGGTGTTGGGTACATGTCCTACACTGGCCACGACAACATCGGCAGTGAATGGTTTGAGTATGGGTTTGGCTACAACTTTTGTGTTGATGATGTCGAATATTTTCATTTCGCTGCTCAAAAGTTTGATACCAGACAAGGTGAGAATCCCCGCGTATATTGTCATAATTGCAACGTTTGTAACGGTTGTCCAACTGATAATGCAGGCTTATCTGCCTGATTTGTACGAGACGTTAGGATTGTTTATCCCTTTGATTGTAGTGAATTGTATTGTCTTGGGGCGTGCGGAATCGTTTGCCTCAAAAAACAATGTGTGGCATTCGTGGCTGGATGGGCTTTTTACTGGACTGGGTTTTGCGTGGGCGTTGACGTTGATAGGATTTGTCCGGGAGTTGTTGGGCGCAGGTACCATCTTCGGTCATAGCATCATCGGTGGTGCTGACGGGATGTTGCTGTTTATCCTGCCTCCAGGTGGATTTATCTGTTTTGGTTTTTTGATGGCATTGGTTCGTAAGGCCATAAGATAAAAGATAAAAACATAGGTATATGAAAAAAGTTATTTTATCGGTAATATGGTTGCTTTTAGGCTTTTGTGTGGCTCAGGCTCAGTCGGAGGTAGAGGCATGCAAGGCTATAGTGGCGCCTCAATTTGAAGACAAGAGCGTATTGGATATAATGCCTATTGAAAAACTCCAATGGCATTGTGCTTTTTCGCATAATAGTTTTTACGAGAGCGATACCATTCCAGCTGATGCGGTGGAGTATGATATAGAAGTAGTGAGTCGTTACGACAATGGTGAGGCGTTGCCGCATTCGTTTGTAGTCGATTTGACTACGTTGAGTTATTATGCTTACAATTTCCATGATTTCCGCTACCGCCATTATGAGCAGCCTATCTGCTTCCGTACGCCGTCGTCGTCGCATCCGTATCTTGTGATGCGGACTTATCAAGAGACGTTGTTTCTTACCAATGGTCAGTAGGTATCTGTAATGATGTAAGATGCGTAGATGGCTGTCCATACTATTCTTGTTGTTTTGCGCAATACAGGTTTTTGCTCAATCCAATTATGAAGCCTACCGTTTGACTCGTTCGTGCAGTGGTCAAATGCTTAGGGTGAGGCTGGGTGGTTATCTTACGTTGAGTGATGATGATGCTTCTACAGGTGGCAATTATTCCACTGGACCAGATTCGTCGGGTTATATCTATACGGTGGTCATAAATGGTGATTCTAACCATTGTCAGGGAGATCAACATTTTTGTTTGTCGTTCAGCCAGTTTGATATCGACCCGCGTGATACGCTATATATCTATGATGGGGCTAATGCTTCTGCACCATTGTTGCTGGTGGCAAATAATGATACGAACGAGTTGTTGGGTGCGCGAGCAAATGTCTTTGTGTCTCCTGCTAATAATTCTAATTGCTTAACCCTTGTGTTCAAAGTGAGCAAGCATGCTCCAGGATACAAGGGTTTTTTGCTTCAGACGCGATGTGAGAAACCCTGTGAGGTGGTGGTGCCAAGGATTGCGGACGAGTTTTATCGCATGCGCAACGGTGTTATCTACGACACGGCAACGGTTGTAGATGTTGTGAATAGTCAAGGGAACTCACGGCTGTGTGTAAATCTGTGTTATGGCGATCAGGCTGTGCTGAAAGGCAACGGCATTTACACCCATTATCATGGCTACTATACGCCAACGGACAGCACCTCGACTTTTTATTGGGACTTGGGGATAGACCGAGTGGATCCTCAAGGTCCAGACACAGCGGTGGTGGTAGGCGACACTTTGCTTAGAACGCAAGTGTGGTCGGATACCACTGGCTGTTTTGATGTGCTGCTCAAGATGGTCGATACGTTTGGATGTGCTTCAACGGAGTTGTCCACGGTGCGGGTTCGTGTGGCATCTCGTCCTATCAAGACCATAGTAGATCCGTTAGGCCCGTTTTGTAATACTGATTCGTTATTGGTGCGTATTGGGTCGGATCCGGTAACATCTCATCTTGTAATTGATACCATGCACCAGATTACAGTGGTGTCAAGGGCAAACAATATTCGTACATTTATTCCAGATGGACCTAACTGTGCGGTACGATGCTATTCGGCACCAGTTGATTTTACTGAATTTCCAAACCGTACGGTGCTGTCAAAGGATGATATCTGCTCGGTATGTATCAACTTTGAGCATTCGTATATGGGCGATTATGACTTGGCTATAGTATGTCCTAACAACCGGAGGGCTACACTCAAATATAAGTCTGCACCATCGGGTTACCCTGCTGGCGCTGGTGGCGGCGCTGGGATATTTACGGGCTATCCGTATGGCGGTACCAACCATGACTTGTGGGATGGTGCTTCTGGGCAGTATTGCGATACTGCTTTTAATATGTACGGAGTCGGTTTGGATTATTGTTTTTCACGCAATGCCGACTATACTTTGGTCGATGGCCGTATGGCAAACGATCCGGTAAATGCCAATCATTATTTGGCCAATACGCAGTACGTAGATGCTGTAACGGTTACGTTCCCGCCCCGCCCTGCTGCTTATCAACGAAGCGGAGTGAGAGATGCTGGAACTAAGTCGTTCTCGACAAAGCATCACAGCGATTATACAAACAAGTTGGATTATTATAAGCCTGCTGACGATTTCTCAAGTTTGGTGGGCTGTCCGCTCAATGGGACATGGAAGGTGGAGATATGTGATAACTGGGCGGTTGATAACGGTTGGATTTTTTCGTGGTGGATGGATTTATGTAATATTGATGACTCCCGCGATTGCAAGTACGATGTGAATATCGATTCAATTCGTTGGGAGATAGACACCCGCTCTTCTCGTTACGATAACGGCCGATACTATGGTGCGGAGATGCATGTGAGCAACGATAGCATGTCGTACGTGTTGACACCCGACACGGCGGGTTATTTCCCAATCACAGTCCATGTGTATGACGATTTTGGCTGTGTGTGGGACACTTCGACGCATGTGTTTTCAATATGGGCACCAAAGCCAGATTTGGGTCCTCGGCGTGAGGTGTGTAACGACCAGTCGATACTGCTTACCGCTGTTGACCGTCATGCCGATTATTCGTTTTCTTATCAGTGGCAGCCAGTTGAGGCTTATTCACAGAGCGTCATGACCGAGAGGGGGCTGGAGGTCGGTTCGGAGAACCCATATATCGTTACGGTAACCAACAACTCGCAGCCGTCTATCTTCAATTGTATAGGTTCAGACACTGTGGTGGTGCATGTGTTGCCGAAGCCGCTACCTAATTTTGATGCCTCTACATATCCGCTGGAGGGTTGCGCACCTTTGTTTGAGCAGATTACAAACCATTCGTTATATACGGATCATTATTTCTGGGATTTTGGCGACGGCACTACATCAACCAGTCCCAATCCGTCGCATACGTACCAGGCGGGTACCTATACATTGCGATATCTTGTTGAGAACGATTATGGCTGCCGAGACTCTTTGGTGTTGAAAAATGGTGTGCAGGTTTTTGAAACTCCGCATGCGGAATATTATTGGGAGCCTGCTTTCCCCACGGTAACACGTCCTACTATTACATTGCAAAACCGGTCGGTTCCAGATGCTCCGTTACGCTATTTTTGGGAGGTGCAGTATGATAAGGACAACCCGTATTCGTTTGAGAC
>JAGHVA010000055.1 GCA_018064565.1 Candidatus Colimorpha onthohippi | reverse complement strand
GGTGAGCAACTGGTCCACGTCATAACGTCTTGTCTGGCTACCTTGCAAGGCGATGATGGGGAAGAAATTGAGCAGTTCCTTCAGGCGTTGGCGATGTTCCTCCGTCTGCTTGCCAGGGCGAGTCGGCGTCTTGGCAGCCTGTGCCATCATGGTGAGCACGCGGTCGGGGGCGAAGTCGAAGACGTAGGCATCCGTCTTCTGCCTGCCGCCCATCTGCCCCGGGCTCTGCACGCGGAAGATGGTCTGCATGTAGTTGGCGGCACCCGTCTTGGCCGACCCGCTGAGCATGAACACGGCCGTCCATTCCTTGACGGTTACGCCGGTGGTGAGCTTACCACACGAGAGGGTGATGGTGTAGTCTTTCTTCGGTTTCTCGGTGATGGCGTCGCGCACCTTCTGCAATGCCTCGCCCTTGGGGTCGTCGGGGTCGCCGTCGCCAGCCACATTGACCACGTCGAAGTTGCCGAAGACGGGGTGTCTTTCCAGTTTGCGCTGGAGGGCAAGGGCCTCCTTCACCCCTGGCACCAGCCAGAAGGTGTGACGAAAATAATCTTGGTAGCGTTTTGTAGAGAATGGGTAGTTGGAGTTCTCGGATGGGTCGCACATCATGTCGAGGAAGCGGCCTACATGTTCGTCATGGACGAAAGCACCGCTATCGTCGGTGCGGAAAAACTCATGGAAGTTGAATGAATACTCCGAGTCTTGGAACTGCTCGAAGAGTGGACCGAGGTCGTAGGTGAACATGTTCATGCGAGGAAGCGCACCGTATGGGTTGTGGTCGCCCTCGTGTTCCTTATCCCATTTCTCCTTTTCCCTTTGTTCATCCACATACGACCATGTGTAGATGTCGTCCTGCTTGAACTTGCCAAATAGGTTGAAGGGAGTGCCGGAGAGTGAGAGTGTCTTCGTGCCCTTCTTGACGAGGGCTTTGAGCACCTTGTCGCCAAGGTCGGTCTGTGTGCCCTCGTGAGCCTCGTCGATGACGAGCAGGTCCCAATGTGCCGAGAAGAGTTCGTCATTCTTCTGGAACTTACCGCCTACGATTGACGAGCCTCGGAGGTCTTGAATTGAGGCGAAATAGACGTACCGACCTTCCTTGTCAGCCTTCATCTTGGCTTCAAGGTTCTGGAAGCTGTTGCCGGAAGTCTTGCTGCCATACATGTAAGGAGTGCCAACCTCGAAGAATATCTTGTGAAAGTCGTCGAACCATCCGTCGTTGACAACGGGGCGATGCGTCAGGATAAGCATCCTGCGGTATTGCTTTGGCTCTGCCTGAGAGAGTTCCTTGAAGAGTTGGAGGGCGGTAAGCGTCTTGCCAAATCGCATCTTGGCATTCCAGAGCATCTGGTCCCCTTCGGCAAAACGGGCCTTGGTCTGCTCGATGGCGGCACGCTGCTCGTTGCGGAGGATGATAGGTGTCTGCCCAGTGGTAATCTGGCTGCCGTCAAGGGCTTCCTTGTTGGCCTTAACGGCCTGGATGGCGGCGATGGCGGTGTTCAGATCCACGATGAACCACTCGCTTGCCTTGCCCTCGCCAAGGTTGAAATCCTTACGTTTCAAGCCACTTTGCAGGAGCACGTCATGCACCGCCTTGTCGTTGAATCCCTGTATCTGCCTGTTCTTTGTGCGCATGGCTAACTCGGTGTGGAACAAGTGATACTGGATACCGGCAGTCTGGGTATATTGGCTGATACGCTTGTGAGCGGCATTGTTCAATGCCTCACAGTTAGGACTCAGGGCGAACAGGTCGGCATCCTCGTCAAGAGTTGCTTCACCTATCTTCAGGCAGCCTTCATGCGACTTGTCATCAATACCGAAGATATAGATGAGTTTGGCCTTAAGTGTGGATTCAATTATCATAAGCCGTTACTTTTGATTGAGGAGAGACTTGAAAAAGATTTTTTGTTTGTCGCGAGGCTTGCGCCAATCCCGTATGAGGCATAGGTTCGGCTCGGCTGAGTCGGCAAACAGGCTCAACTGCTGTTGTGGCTCTACGGGCTCCTCGCCGGGAGGGCAGAACTTGAGACCGTCCATCTGCCACACATTCCACGATATGATATAGGCAATGTACTGTATGGACTTGAGCAGAGGCTCTGCGTGAAATTTAGCTCGGTAGTAGTCGAGGAACGTGAATAGGAGGCTCTCGCGCGCAAGCAGCAGGTTGTCGCCTTGCCACTCGTAGCCGTAGGTGTTCATGTATGCTTCCTGGCACCAGTCGAGAAAGTCGCCCGTGGTCTCGGTATTCTCGCTCACTATGCGGAGTTTCCTATCCAGCAGGCCAATACGTTCGGTCAGAGCGATGGGGTTGCCGCTTACCGTGTCGTAGCGGCTTGCGAGGTAGGGGGCTTCGCCGCAGGTTATCTCCAGACGGGTGTCGCGCACATAGTCTTTCCAAGTCTTGCCCTCGGGGAACACGATTTTATCGGTTGTTGCCTTCCATGTGTGGTCGGGTTTTTCCTGATTGAAAACTCCTTGCTTGCCAAACCAAGCATCGTCAATGAGGTTGTTCTGGGCGTTGCACACCCAAGAGGGGGTAAACACCTCTGCCATATCCTTTGAGCGACGGGTTTGTTCGTCTTTCGACTTGACAGATCGAGGACGAATGACCAATCCGTTATCGCCAGTGATGCTGTCAACCGTGATAGCATCCCTGAACCGATACCCTTCGCCTCGGTCGGCATACGAGTCGGTTGCCCAGTAGATACTCCGCTGGGTTGTATGGTCTTTGAGAAGCATTTCCAGAACCTCCGGATATTGCCTCAAGACCTCCGTCTCGTTTATGTCTATGTTTTCCGTCATAGGGTGTATTTATCAACACCGTTATTCGCTGAATTATTTTTTTGCACGCAGTGTTTATGACCTTTATTGAGGCTGCTTTTCGCACCAGCAGAGTGAATGCAAGCTTTTCCTTTGCGATTGCCAGTTGGTAGGCAGCCACGGCTTATCGTAAACTTTTTTATATAACGAGCAAAAATACTGAAATATTATTTAGCAACGTACAATAAAACGAAGCGTTTTTTGTTATAGTAATTATTTGTCTTGCTTGGTTATGAAAATTAAGTATCTAAAGTTAAAAAACTGGTTGTTTTTAGCGTTGATAGGCGCTTTAGGATTAGGCTCATGCGATTCTTCATCCTCGTTGACGCGTGCCAATGTGCGCGGTGGAGCAAGGCTGGTTCGCAATGGGGCAACAACCGCTGTTACAAATAGCAGTCAGGTCGCGGCATCTGCGGAGGAACAGTCCGAGTTGGAGAAAGAGCGTGCAGCAGCCAAGGCTCAAAGTGATGCAGCAGCCAAGGCTATGGCTGAACAAGAATCGGGCAAGTCTGTGTCAAATTCTAACAAGCGAGGTAATCTTAAACGTGTTGGAAGTCAGAATAATGAGCCTGCTGATATGCCAGAGGAAGAGCCGTTGGAGTTGAACGAACCCCGCGAGGAGATGCCAGTGATGTACGGTGTGCCTACGGTCAACTATGTGGTGAAAGGTAAGGTGGTCTCCGAGAAAGGCAAACCAGTGCAGGGCATGCAGATAATCTTGATGGAGGGTGTTGAGGATGCTACGCCAGAAAACCTTAATCTGGATAATAAATATGTTCGCGAAATGGTTGTCCGCCAGTCGGATACGACCGCTGCAGATGGCTCGTTTGAGGTGAAGGCTGAAGGTAGGGTTGCTGATTATATGAATCTATATGTTAGAGATATCGATGGCCCCTCTAAGGGCAATTACCAAAACGAGGTGATAGCAGTCCCGTTCAGCAACAAAGATGTAAAAGACAGCGGACATGGATGGCGGTTGGGTACTGCTGTCAAAGAGCTGTTGGTCAAACCTAAGCCGAAGAGATGAGACACTGGTTGGCTCAAGAGTTATTTCGGGCATATCGCCACAATAATGCAAAATTGCATCCGTTGCGTACACTTTTTTGGGAGTGTACGCTTCGTTGTAATATGAGTTGTCTTCATTGTGGCAGCGATTGCAAGGTTCAGCCTGCTGTGCCAGACATGCCAGCAGCGGATTTTTTTAAGGTTATTGACGACATCACGCCTCATGTTGATCCGCATACCACGTTTGTTGTTTTTATCGGGGGCGAGGTGTTGTTGCGCCCCGACCTTGACGCATGTGGGTTGGAGCTTTATCGGCGGGGCTTCCCTTGGGGGCTGGTTACCAACGGATACCTGCTTACCCGCGACCGGTTGGAACGGCTTCAGCGGTCAGGATTGCATAGTATTACGGTGAGTATCGATGGGTTGGAGGACGACCACAACTGGCTGCGCCAAAACCCATATAGTTTTGTAAAAGCCTCGGAGGCTATCAGAAACTTGTCGCAAGCGCAGGAGTTGGTCTGGGATGTAGTTACCTGTGTCAATCCTCGCAATTATAGTAGGCTGGAGGAGTTGAAGGCGTATCTGTATGGCTTGGGTGTCCGTCGGTGGCGCGTGTTTACCATATTTCCGATGGGTAGAGCAGCGGGCAACCCAGAGCTAAAACTCTCGCCCGATCAGTTGCGGGGTACGCTTGATTTTATCAAACGTACCAGGGCAGAGGGTAGGATGCATGTCAGCTATGCTTGTGAAGGCTATTTGGGCGATGCGTATGAGTTGCAGGTACGCAATCAGTATTACTATTGCCGTTCGGGTGTAGAGGTTGCTTCGGTGCTGTGTGATGGGCATATCTCGGGTTGCACCTCTATGAGAAGCAACTTTTATCAGGGCAGTATCTATACCGATAATTTCTGGGATGTGTGGCAGAACCGTTTTGAGATATACCGTGACCGGTCGTGGACACATAAAGGTATTTGCAAACAATGCAAGGCTTACCGTTATTGTGAGGGTAATGGGTTGCATCTGTATGACGACAACGGCAATTTGTTACACTGTCATTATCAGACATTAAGAGATTGCAAAGAATAGGATGGTAGATTTTTTTTTGTTTTCACAAAAAAAAGTGTACCTTTGCAGCCGCAAATGTGGACAGATTTGTTATGATTGCAACCACAAGAAAAAATGCTAAAAACATTCTTGCTTTTCCGCTATTTTCTATTTACACAATCTTCAAATCTTTTGCTTTCAAAGAAGTTGCCGAAGACGATTGTCCAGCGTCGGAGGTTTAACCATTAAAAAGTAAAATTGATATGAGTTTTTTCTTTACGTCAGAGTCGGTGTCGAAAGGACATCCCGACAAAGTGGCGGATCAAATCAGCGATGCTATCTTAGATGAGTTTTTGCGTCAGGATGCCACCAGCAAGGTGGCTTGCGAGACGATGGTTACCACCGGTTTGGTGATTATCGCAGGCGAGGTGAAGTCAGAGGCTTATGTGGATCTTCAGTCGGTGGCACGCCGCACCATCAAAGAGATTGGTTATACCAAATGTGAGTATAAGTTTGAGGCGGATTCGTGTGGTGTGGTGTCGTTGATCCACGAGCAGTCGGGCGATATCTATCAGGGGGTAAGGCGTGAGGCTGATGAGGATCAGGGTGCTGGCGATCAGGGTATGATGTTTGGTTATGCCTGCAAGGAAACTGAGGATTTGATGCCGCTGCCTATTGTGTTGTCGCACATGCTTTTGATGACACTTGATGAGATTCGCGAAGAGGGGCGGGTGATGACCTATTTGCGGCCAGATGCCAAAAGTCAGTTTACGGTTGAGTATAGTGATGATGGTACCCCATTGCGGATAGACACCATCGTCCTATCAACACAGCATGACGACGACCCATCGCGCAGCGACGATGAGGTACTGTCGGCTATCCGTTCGGATGTAGTCAATATCTTATTGCCTCGTCTGTTGGATAAACTGCCAGCAGAAAACCAGTCGCTTTTTAACGGTATTTACGATAAATCATCCAATCCCAACGGCTATAAACTCTATGTAAATCCTACTGGTAAGTTTGTTATTGGAGGCCCTCATGGCGACACAGGGCTTACGGGGCGTAAGATAATCGTGGATACCTACGGTGGTCGCAGTGCGCATGGTGGAGGTGCTTTTTCGGGCAAAGACAGCAGCAAAGTGGATAGGTCGGCAGCCTATGCGGCTCGCCATATTGCCAAAAATATGGTTGCGGCAGGTCTGTGTAGCCAAGTGCAAGTGCAATTGGCGTATGCCATTGGTGAGGCTGAACCCGTGGGGCTGTGCGTCAATACCTTCGGGACTTCTGTCTTGACCTTGTCTGATGGCGAGATTGCCTCTCGCATCAGGGAGTCGGGTGTCTTTGGCTTGACACCGTTCCAGATTGTAAAACATTTTGGCTTGACCAATCCGATATTCCGCCCTACCGCTGCATACGGCCATTTTGGTCGCACACCCTACAACGCAGAAGTAGAGGTGTATGAGAATCAGCGCAAGGTGAGAAAGACTGTGCGTTTCTTTGCTTGGGAGGATACCGACAAGGTGGAGGATCTGAAACGAATATTTAATTGTTAGTTTTTTAAATTTACCACGAAATGACAAAATTAAGTGTAAATATCAACAAGGTCGCCACTATCCGCAACGCTCGCGGTGGCAATGTCCCTAATGTATTGCAGTTCGCGTTAGACTGTGAGCGGTTTGGCGCTCAAGGTATCACGGTCCATCCCCGTCCAGACGAACGGCATATACGTTATCAAGATGTATATGATCTCAAACCCGCACTCACTGAAGAGTTTAATATCGAGGGCAATCCGATTCCTAAATTCACTGATTTGGTATGTGAGATACGGCCAGCGCAGGTTACCTTGGTTCCTGATGCAGAAGATGTGTTGACCAGCAATGCGGGTTGGGATACCATCCGCCATTTCGACTATCTCAAAGACGTTGTGGCGCACTTCCATTCGTATGGCATCAGGGTGTCCATCTTTATTGATGCCGTGCCTGCTATGATTGAGAAGGCAGCACTTACGGGTACCGACAGGGTAGAGCTCTATACCGAGAGCTATGCCTCTGGCTATGCAGCCGATAGGCAGCGGGCAATAAATCCCTTCGTGGAGGCTGCGCAGGTAGCCAAGTCGTGTGGTTTAGGTCTTAATGCAGGGCATGACCTCAGCCTGGAGAATTTGAGGTACTTCCACGAGCAGATACCTTTTGTTGACGAAGTGTCTATTGGTCATGCGTTGATTAGCGAGGCGCTCTATCTCGGAATAGAGGAAACCATACACCGCTACTTAGACTGTTTGAAGTAAGGCTACTTGCACTATTATACGCTCCATTAGGGACAAAGTCTCTGATAAGCGTTTGCCTGGAAGAGTTTACTGGGCTACAAATTTTGGCAATGATATACTTGTTAACGCATCATTGCCATTTTTTTTTTTTTTTTTTTTTTTAAAAAAAGTTGTTTTTTGTGGTTTATTTTTGGCATTGATTTACTTGTTGC
>JAGHVA010000168.1 GCA_018064565.1 Candidatus Colimorpha onthohippi | reverse complement strand
AGATGCATTATAATTTACCGAGAATAAGCAACATCTGTATGTTTCAAAATTATTACTGTTCGCTAAACATTCAGACCTAAAATTTGATTTGTTGATTTGCTGGACAGCCGACTATATTCATGTATACCCACACGTCTACTGGAGAAAAAAAAAACGTCTATTGAGTCGTAATCAGGAAAATAGGGGGACTTTTCAATCAGCATAACGCTACCAACAGCAAAAGTTTTACTGGACAGCCGTTGTATTTACTTGATTATAGGGCTTATACATGACAAATAACAGCAAAATCAATGACTAATGTCCATTTAGCGGACAACAATAATAAAGAAACTCGCATATACTAAAAATAGAGACCACTCTTGTGAATGGTCTCTACTTTTTATGGTAGTAAAAAAAACTTTCTTACACTCTTATTTGAGATTTGCCAAAGCTTCTTTAATGCGGCGGAGAGCCTCGATAAGGAGATCCTCGCTGGTGGCATAGCTCAAGCGGATGCATGCATCATCACCAAAAGCCGAACCCATGACGGTTGCCACGTTTGCCTCATTGAGCAGATAGAATGCCATATCGGTAGAATTTTCGATTTTGGTACCATTGAAACTCTTACCATAATAGCTGCTCACATCAGGGAAGAAATAGAATGCACCCTGTGGCATACGCACCTTAACACCTGGAATTTCGTTCAAAAGCTTATACACTAAATCACGACGTTTTAAGAACGTAGCCCTCATATCGATAATATCCTTGCTGGTAGCAGGATCCATCATCATAGCTTTGACGGTAGCCTTTTGAGCTATTGAGCAAGTGGCGCTGGTAACCTGACCTTGTAACTTGTTGCAAGCTTTGGCAATCACTGGAGCAGCAGCAATAAAACCAATACGCCAACCCGTCATTGCAAAACCTTTGGCTACACCATTCACCGTAATCACACGGTCGCGGATGCTTTCAAACTGTGCAATACTCTCATGCTTGCCAACAAAATTGATATGCTCGTAGATTTCATCGGCCATCACAAACACATTAGGATGTTTTGCCACTACATCGGCTATGCCCTTCAACTCATCCTTAGTATAAAGCATACCTGTAGGGTTGCTTGGTGACGAGAACATGATGAGTTTGGTGCGAGAGGTAATAGCTTCCTCTAACTGTTTTGGTGTTACCTTAAAATCATTCTCGATGGCAGTTTTGACATATACACACTCACCGCCAGCCACACGCACTATCTCTTTGTATGAAACCCAGAATGGTGTAGGAATGATAACCTCATCACCAGGATTGATCAAGACTTGTACCAACTGATAGATACTTTGCTTAGCACCCGTAGAAACTACAATCTGCTCTGGCTTAAAATCCAAACCATTGTCACGTTTGAACTTGTGGCATATAGCCTCCTTCAAGTCAGCATAACCAGGCACTGGAGGATAATGGGTAAAATTGTCGTCGATAGCCTTCTTTGCAGCCTCTTTAACCTCTTCAGGAGTGTTGAAGTCAGGCTCTCCTATCGAAAGACTAATCACATCTTTTCCCTGAGCCTTGAGTTCGCGAGCCTTAGCAGTCATGGCAAGTGTTTCACTCTCTGCCATGTTCTGAATACGTTTGCTTATGATTTCCATATTTATAAATGTTAGAAATTTAATGTCTTACTATTTTTTTCACACTGATTATCAAAGCGTACAAAGTTACATTTTTTTATCAAATATTTCCATTTTTTTACTTCATTTCCAATTTACAGTACTTTTTCCACGTCGCGCTTCGCCGGCAGTCGTTATCTCCATGGCACTACAGCACCCTATTATTGAAAATCAGTATTGATATTTCTATTTTCCACTTTTACAAATATCCTTATTTGAAAAAAAATAACTATTTTTGCACCCAATCAAACTCTCTATTTTTGAGATATGGCACCGAAGTCAAATGTCAAACTCCCCAACCGGTTACGCACCAATCGGTTCACATGGTATTACGCTGTCATCTACACCCTCACCACCAGCATCATCATGACATCCATTATGTTGCTCGACACCTTACGACTACGCGGATTGGTGGCTCTATCCTTGCCCTCGCTTCTTCTCAACCTACTGCACAACACTATACTATCCTTTCTGCTATACGCCTATTGTTTTCACCTTTGCCGACGGCTACATGCCAAACCATCTATTACTTACGGCATCGTAATTATAGGCGGAATTGTAATGAGTTTCATATATACGCTCTTGTCGCGCACTATTCGACAATTATTTTTGGGCGATTTTGACACTACCGAACTTATCGATATTTCTGTGATTTCTGATGGGTTTGTGGCACTAACCATCATCTTGATTTGCATCTTACTTCTTAATATCGATAGGGCACAGAAGTATGCACTTGAGGCCGAGAAGATGCAAACTCAAAACATGCAATCACATTATGAAGCACTTGAGCATCAGATAGATCCTCATTTCTTATTCAATTCACTCAACACTCTAAGTGGACTTATTGCCATCGACGACAAACGTTCTCAACAATATCTCCAACACCTTGCTGCCACATATCGCTACATCATGCAACGACATCAAGTGGTAAGTTTACACCAAGAACTTGAATTTGTTGATAGTTACTTGAGCATGATGCAGATACGCTATGGCGACTGCCTCCTCATCAAAAAAGATATACCACCCCAATTACTAACCTACTCGCTTCCTTCTATCAGTGTACAACTATTGGTCGAAAATGCCATAAAACACAATACTATTAGTAATCTTCACCCATTAGAAATAGCCATCACAGCATGCGACTGTGACAATCCTACCATTTCCGTTATCAACACGCTCCAACCCAAACAATCTCAAACCTCTTCTCACGGCATCGGTCTGGCTAACCTCTCACAACGCTACATGCTACTCCAACATACCAATATACTAATCACACAAGACGAGCACTACTTTTCAGTTACACTGCCACTTGTACTTAATACAATAATAACCCAATAATTGACCACAATGAAAATATTGATTATCGAAGACGAAACTATTGCGGCTCAAAATCTCAAACACCTCCTTGCCGAACTCCGTCCAAACACCGAGATTGTGGCTGTGCTCCAGTCAATAGAAGAGGCCATTGCATGGTTTGAATCTCAGCCAACACCTGATTTGGTTTTTATGGATATCCATCTTGCCGATGGTATCAGCTTTACCATCTTTGAGACTATTGAGATACACTGCCCCATTATATTTACTACGGCATACGACCAATATGCCCTCCAAGCATTCAAAGTGGGAGGCATCGACTATCTGCTGAAACCTATCAATCGCAACGACTTAGACCACTCACTTCACAAACTCCAACAGTTGCATACATACTCTCACCAACAAATCACAAATTTAGCCAGTCAATTCCAAAAAAATCAACCTTCATACAAGTCGCATCTACTCATTCCCATTGCACAAGGGCTACAACCACTTCCAGTTGACAACATCGCCTATCTGTATCTTGAAAACAAGATTACGACCATTACTACCATCGATGAAAAAAAATACTCAATCGACAAACCCCTTGATAGCATTGCACAACAACTAAATCCTGTTCAGTTTTTTAGAGCCAACCGCCAATTTGTGATTGCTCATCATGCTATCAATACCATCAATTATTGGTTGGGGAGCAAACTATCCATCACGCTTTCGGTACCTACACCCGAGCGAATTATTATCAGCCGCGCCCGCGTGGCAGATTTCAAAGACTGGTACACCCGATAGTCAAACCAGTTGCTCTAACACTGCTCAAACACAATCTCTCTTAGATTGGCCACTATCGTTGTGCCATCATGCTCGCACAGCATCAGCCTACCGTATTTGTCTGTGCCCACTATAGATGCCTGTATGTGTATGCCCTTATAACGATAGTGCGACATCACACCCTTGCGGTACAACAACAACATATACGACTCCTCGATACCTACCCTGTCGGCTATACGCAACTGCGCATATCGGTTCTCCATAGCATGAAGCAATCTCAAAAGCACCAACCGCATGTTGACCTCTCCACCCAGATGCTGCGACAACGATACTGGATTGGGCAGCCAGTCGGGAAACGAGGTTTGGTTGACATTCAGTCCAATACCACACACTGATGAACTGATAGCATCGGAGCTGAAATGGTTCAGCGTTAAAATGCCGCAGACTTTCTGATTGTCGATATAGATGTCGTTCGGCCATTTGATACGCACCTTTTCCTTATCACAACCCAGCGACCACAACGCATCAACAACAGCCAACGACAGTGCTTGAGTAAGCAGAAACTGATGTGCTGGCAACATAAAATATGGGTGCAGCACTACACTAAAAGTAAGATTTTTATCAGGCTCACTCTCCCAGCAGTTGCCTTGCTGACCTACTCCAGCTGTCTGGAACCCCGCCTGCACCACGGTAAACTCCGACAACTCTCTTGGATGCAGCCGCTCACAATAGGCATTTGTGGAATCCAAACTACTGAAATACTGTATATCGATTGTGTCAAGCATCTTACTATTTGGTTTCTCGCTCCCTATCTGCCGACCTGCCTTCTGGCTGATAGGTCAGTTATTTGCTGGATTATTTAATATTATTGTTGTCCGCTAAACGGGCTGAAAGTCCGATAGCATACATAGCCCAACCGACCAAAGGGAGGTCATGAACCGACCAAAGGAAGGTCATGAGCACCACTCAATAAAATAATTTAGCGAATAGCACTGCTTAACAATAAATTTCTGCGAATAATGGCAAGCGAAACGACGCCTTGGGTAATGCGGATAGGTTGTGTGTTTCGCCATGAAAGGGCAAAAGCAATGGTATTGAGCATATTGAATAGACTTTTGCCCTTACAGGGCGTTCTTAATCATCACCAATCTAACCCAGGGTGCCGCTTCGCTCTGCCCTGGGCTATGAAAATATAAGCAGGCTATTTCTGACAAACTAAGTCCTATACTACGTGTGCGTACTACAATCTACTGAAAACAAGATATTTCTATAAATTTTCTAAAATTTTACCAGACAGCAATAATTTTATATCGGCGTCACTATCGAGAGAAGGCCGATATTTCGGTGGGGACAAAGCCGAGACGCACGACCGTGCGTCTCTACCAACAACAATCGTGCGTCTCTATAATCCGTCAAGAAATCCGTTTATACATAGGTCAACTGACCCACTATACCGTCATTATCTCTTTTTCTTTAGCACTGAAAATCTTGTCGCACTCGCCTACAAACTTGTCGGTGATGTCCTGAAGTTCTTTTTCTACCTGTTTCACCTCATCTTCTGGAACCGATTTATCTTTGAGTTTCTTAACCTTATCCATCACATTACGGCGGGCATTACGGATATTTACTTTACTATTTTCAACTTCAGTCTTGGCCGACTTTGTAAGCTCCTTACGACGTTCCTCCGTCAAAGGAGGCACCACGATACGCAAAATATCACCTTCATGACGCGGGGTGAAACCAAGATTAGCATCCAAGATAGCCTTATTGATTGCACCAACCATCGTTTTCTCCCAAGGTTGAATAACGATACTGCGCGCATCGGGAGTGTTGATATTCGCCACTTGGCTGATATCGGTCGGGGCACCATAATAATCTACCTTCACACCTTCCAACATCCCTGGATTAGCTTTGCCTGCACGTATCTTCTCAAGTTCCTTGTTCAAAAAATTGATAGCACTCTGCATGCTATTCTTTGCCTCATCAAGACATGCTTTTGATAAATCATTCATAATGCTGTATGTTTTTGTTTATTGTTATCCTCAGTCGTTTTTTCGCTGAATTATTTTTTATTAATGACCTCCCGATAGTCGGTTCATGACCTTCGCTTATCGAAAACCGTTATTTAATTTCTTCTTTTTGTCATCCTCATTCTTAGCAGACCTCCGTTCCGATATCCTCACCACTCACCACACGCAACAAATTCCCTTTACGGTTCATATCAAACACATAGATTGGCAATTTATTCTCCTGACACAACGCAAAAGCCGTAAGATCCATCACTTTCAGTTGCTTATCCAATGCCTCTTTGAATGTGAGTTTGCCATATTTCGTGGCAGTAGGATCTTTTTCTGGATCAGCGGTATATATGCCATCTACACGCGTTCCTTTTAGGATGGCATCTGCCATAATCTCGACAGCGCGCAAAGCCGAAGCCGTATCTGTTGTAAAAAACGGATTACCGCTACCCCCGCCAATCACCACGATACGTCCTTCGTTCATGGCCTCGATGGCACGCCTGCGACTCATCTCTTTGCAGATAGGCTCAATAGCCAGTCCGCTCAACAACTCCGTACGCAATCCCTGCTTTTCCAACTCCGCTTGCAAAGCCATGCTGTTAATCAACGTAGCCAACATCCCCATATAATCGCCTTGCACACGATCCATACCTTGAGCAGCACCGCTCAACCCGCGGAAGATATTGCCCCCACCTATCACAATAGCAACCTGCACGCCTTGTGTAGCCACCTCTTTGATATCTTCCACATACTGAGACAATATCATAGGGTCAATTCCCGAATGTTGCTTGCCCATCAAACTCTCACCGCTGAGTTTGAGAAGTACTCGTTTATATTTCATAATCATGCTTTTATATAGTTATCTATCCTATCTATGCCTATCCACTACTTGGTCAGACAGAAACGTTTCACCGATTTGATATCCCTACTATTGGGAGCTATCATCACCTCAAAAGCACCTGGTTCTGAAACCAAGTCGCAATTCTGATTATAAAACCGCAGCATCGGCTCACTAATAACGAATGTTACTTTCTTGCTCTCGCCAGGATTCAGTGAGATACGCTCAAACCCTTTGAGTTCTTTAACCGGCCGCACCGTTGTAGCATACACGTCATGGAGATACAGCTGGACAATCTCATCTCCCTTTACCGACCCCGTGTTTGTAACCGTCACACTTGCCGTAAGGGTTTGCGAGTTATTCATCACGGTATCTGACAGCGAGACATCTGAATAACTGAATGTAGTGTAGCTCAAACCATATCCAAACGGATACAAGCCGTCGTTCCTGACATCCAGATAATTGCTTCGATACCGCTTGAACGACTCACCCTGTGGACGTCCTGTAGCATAATAGGCATACGATAGTGGCAGCTGACCCACATGACGTGGAAACGTCGTGGTGAGTTTACCACTCGGGCACACATCGCCAAACAGCACGTCTGGGATTGCATCTGCTGTCTCACTGCCCGCAAACCAGCACTGCAGGATAGCCTGCACATGCTCCTGCTCCCAATTCAATACCACAGGCCGGCCCGAGAAGTTTAACATCACTATCGGCTTACCCGTTGCCACCAACGACCGCAACAATGCTTTCTGCGCGTCAGGCAACTCCAAATCCACCCTACAGCCTCCCTCGCCGCTCATCTCTGCGCACTCTCCTAATGCAACCACTATCACATCAGCCTTATTTGCCACAGCCAATGCCTCATTGAGCAACTGCGCATCACTGCGAGCGTCACGCATCTTTTTGGAGCGGGTAGCTATAGCCTCCTTGTCTGCATCATACATCAAGTTTGAGCCTTTGGCATATAAGATTTCCGCTTTGTCACCAACTGCCTTACGCATACCTTCCAACAGCGTCATATACCTATCTGGCTGTGCACTCCAACTCCATGTGCCAGTAAGATTCAATCGGTTGTCGGCCATCGGACCTATAAGTGCTATCTTGCCCTGCTTCTTCAAAGGCAATACCGATTCCTGGTTTTTTAAGAGCACCAAGCACTCGGCAGCCGTCTTGCGAGCCTCTGCACGATGTTCGGCACACAACACCCAACGGTCATACCGCGTGGTATCGCAATAACGGTAAGGGTCGTCAAACAGCCCCAACTTGTATTTCACTTCAAGAACCCTGCGGCAAGCCTCATCGATAGTTTTAACCGATACCTTCCCCTCACGCACCGACTGCTCTAATGTACCCACAAACCCATCGGCACACATATCCATATCCGTACCTGCATTGATAGCCGCAGCACTATTGGTTTGCAAATCACCATAGCCATGACTCATCATATCGTCGATACTCGCATAGTCAGTTACCACCATTCCCTTAAAGCCCCACTCTTTACGCAGCAAGTCGGTCAGCAACCATTTGTTGGCCGTTGCAGGTATGCCATCCACAATATTGAACGAGCTCATCACAGTGCCAGCACCCGCATCCAAAGCAGCTTTATACGGCGGAAGATACTCGTTATACATACGCCACCTGCTCATATCTACCGTGTTGTAGTCTCTCCCTGCCTCTGAGGCACCATAAAGTCCAAAATGTTTCACACAAGCCATTATCGTAGTGCTGTCAGACAAGTTCTCACCTTGATAGCCACGCACCATAGCTTCGGCTATCTTGCTACCCAGATAGGGATCCTCGCCTGCACCTTCGGCAATCCTGCCCCATCGCGCATCATGACATATATCCACCATAGGGCTGTACGTCCAGCAAATACCATCAGCCGAAGCCTCGACCGCTGCCACACGGGCGCTACGCTCTATCGCTGCCAAATCCCACGAACATGAGAGACCCAACGGAATGGGAAACACCGTAGAGAAGCCATGTATGACATCCAAACCAAAAAACAAAGGGATATGCAAGCGGCTTTCCTCGATGGCAATCCGCTGTACTTCACGCACATTACGCACACCTTCCACATTGAGCATCGCACCCACACTACCCGACTTCACATGCTCCACAAATGCCTGATGCTCTTTATCGCCTGAAAACACTGCATCGCCTTCCATCAGGTTCAACTGTCCTATCTTTTCTTGAAGCGTCATCTTGCGCATCAAGTTGTCTATATACTGATTCATCTTTTTGGTATCGGTCTGCGCTTCCGATACCGCAAATACACACAAAACAGAAACTACTGCTGCTATTCTACGATACATCATATAGTAATTATTTATGGGGGTTCGTTGCTTCGGTTGGGGCGGGGGGCGATGGGGGGGGCAGTTATTTTATCAATAATACCACACCTTTCTTGTACTGCCAATTGCCTGGTGTGATACGATCCTTGTATTTAGCAATATACGTGTATGAGCCTTGCGGACAATATTTTCCACGATAGGTTCCATCCCAACACTCGTTAGGGTCGGTACTATGGAACATGAGCAATCCCGAACGGTTGTAGATATTTATCTCATAATGCGTAATGCCAGTATGATACGCACAGAAACTGGCGTTATCTCTTCCTGCAAGCACAGGCATGAACACATTGGGGAAATAGAGCGAACTATGGATAAATGGCAACACCTTATATGCTGTGTCGGTACATGGACCGGTGGATACCGCAAGCATCAGCAGTACCGAGTCAGCGTCAGGGCGCGCCTCATAACGAATCTGCTGCGACCTTTCTAACAGCGGCTCCCCATTCACAAACCATAGCCTACCCTTCTCGCCCGTACTCATATCCGTAGCAGTAAGCGTCAGCTGCTCCATCGAGAGATACGATGGCTGAACCGACATCATGGCTTTGGTACGCTCCAAATAAGGCAATGCTACTGTATAGGTATTGGCGCAACGTTGCTCGTCGGCATAATCGGCTGTGTACATATACACGCGATCCTGATCAGGGACAATATACAACGTGTCATCGAACGCATGATCCAGCAACATTGGGTCGGCTGGCACACTCGACCACTCATGATAGCCGCGGTTGCTCTCTCCCCATAACGTATATGACGTATTTTGGCAGTCGTACGTATAGTCCACCGCCAAGACTGGTTTTTCGATAGTAGTAAGCACCAAATGAACCAAA
>JAGHVA010000208.1 GCA_018064565.1 Candidatus Colimorpha onthohippi | reverse complement strand
AACCAGCCCCTGCTCCCGTCATTGGCGACTCGGGCTTATCGCACAGTTCGTTCACTCGGTCGTTGATCATGCTGACCACGAAACTATATAGCAAGGAGGTTCGATAGTCTACCACAGTGCCTTGCGGTATCGGCCCATGCTTCCAATAAAAAACCATACTTGTGCTCGTGGCTTCATGGTCGGTCGCAATGGCTATCAGCGGCTCTTTGTTGGCTGGCACGTCAAATGTGTTGCGGGGTTTAGGATTCTGAACTTTGGCTCTACCGCCAAACACCTCCTTGATTTTCGCCTCTACCTCTACGGGGTCGATATCTCCTACGATTACCACCGCTTGCAGGTCGGTACGATACCAATCGTTATAAAAGCGGACGATATCATCGCGCTTAAATCCCATAATTACACGCTCTAATCCGATAGGCATACGCTCGGCATATTGCGACCCGCGCAACATGATGGGCCAGGTCTTGTCTCTCAACCGCTCGCCAGCACCTTGTCCGCCGCGCCATTCCTCATGTATCACACCTCGTTCCTCTTCCAACTCCTGAGCATCAAAGAGCAAACCACTTGACCAACCATCCAAAATCCGATACCCCATGTTGAGCATTGCGGTATCGTCCGATGGCAGGTTTACATAATATACCGTCTCATCAAAAGAGGTGTAAGCATTGATCTCGCGACCAAACTCGATACCATATTTCTGCAACGTACTAATCAGTTCGTTGTGTGGATAACCTTTAATACCATTAAATGCCATGTGCTCCGTAAAATGAGCCAATCCACGCTGTGACTCATCCTCCAATACCGACCCCGCATTGGTTACTAACCGAAACTGAACCCTATTTTCAGGTTTTTTATTTGCCCGTATGTAATAGGTTAAGCCATTGGGGAGACGCCCTTTTACCAATTTCTTGTCTAACGGTACAGTAGAAGACAAATCATACTTGGGCGCCTCTTGAACCGCACCCACCAACTGAGCCATTACTACCTGCCCTAATGCAGCAGACAGCAACAACACCATCAAAAGACATTTTTTCATTACTAAATCCGCTATTATTTTAGTGTTAAAGACTGAATTTATTTACATGCTAAGCAAATGTATCTCCGCAAAAACGGATATACTGATACAAAATATAATAATAAAAAACGCAGAATGTCGTTTTTATTGTCTATGCAAAACAAATTTGTTCTATTTCATAGTTCCGTTTTCTCGCTCCCTGTCTGCCGTCAGGCAAGTCGGCATATCTGCTCTCGGCTTATCGAAAACGTTTGTTTTTTGGTGGTTCTCTCCATCTTGGCCGTATCTTGCAAAAAATTTGAAGGCGATGTTACAAACCCTGCCTTTTTGGCTATTGACAAGTTGCAAGTCTGCCAGCAATCGGTCGGAGCTCCATCTACCGATGTTGAAGGTTGGTACACTTGTGATATAGATGCGGTTCAACTGGTGGCTTATTTCACTGGCGAGAGTTCCGAATCGGTTATCGGAACATTCCAGTTGCCTTGTCATGCTCCCATCCTATACAACGGCACAGCCCAATACATCCGAGTGGTTCCTGTGGTGAAACAAAATGGCATTGCCTCCACCCGAATTCAGTATCCCTATTACCTCGACACTACCATCCATAACGTAAAACTCACATCAGGGCAGACTACTTACATAGGCACCCTCGACACAAATACCCACCAGCATGTCTTGCCTATATACTACAAAGGCAACAACTGGATTACCGAATTGGTGTACGACAATTTCGAGCCGCTCCAAACGCATATTGCTGTCGATACCAATAGTGATGTGATGTGGGTACGTAACGACCCACAAGGAGCCCGCTGTGGCAGCGGATATCTAAAGGTGCATACACCAGCCGACATGTCGTCGGTGTCGTTCCCGATTACCAATGCCATCAACGTGAATGACCCAAGCAAGGTTTTATACCTTGAGATGGACTACCGGTCGGATGTACAGTTTCGAGTGGGCATACGCAGCAGTTATGTAAGCGGAGGGCAGCTGTATTCCGAATGGGTAATGGTCTTATATCCACGCGAAGAGTGGGGTAAGATTTATATAAATTTGGGTAAATTATGGAGCCAATTCAATCACCCCAACACGTTTCAAATACTCTTTGCAACCATCAATTCTAACGATGCTGGAGGCAATACCTATATTGACAATTTGAAAGTTATCGCACTATAACAAACGCCTAATTTGGTTACGGGTTAATCTACAAATTTACATCACGCTGACACTCTTATATATTATATTTGACTATTTGGCATCGCTCACATCTTGGATTGCCTTTTTTACGTTTCGGAAAAGTCATATCGAAACCAACGGGTTGCATACCATCCAACAGCTGACTGGAGATCAAAATTTTTGGATTGGAATCGCTATCATCCCACTGTGTTGGTTGCTTCTGTATCAGGTTATGGGTTCTTATCGATGTGTGCTTCGCAAAGCGCGACTGCCAGAATTAGGGCAAACGCTGCTTGCTACACTTATCGGTGTAATAGTCATCTTTTTTGCCTTCATGCTCGATGACGCCGTGTCGGTTTATACCGACTACTACTTCGACTTCGTATTTTTGTTTGTTACACACTTTCTGATTACCTACTTACCAAGACTGTGTTTGACCACTCACACCGTCCGTAAGATACATCAAAAGAAAATAGGGTTCAACACGCTTATGATAGGCTGTGGTAGCACCGCACTCGACACCTATCGGGACCTGCAACATCAAGAGGTGTATTCTGGCAATAAATTTGTAGGCTTCCTAAATATCTCCGAAAAGGAACCAGAACCTAACTTGATACAGATTATGCCGCAGTTAGGTACGTTGAAAGACATCCGCAATGTAATACAACAACATCATATCGAAGAGGTTATCATCGCGTTAGACACACCACAACAGCCTCAGGCGGGAAGGGTGCTACAACAATTGGGGTCTCTTCCTGACATTATCATCAAGATAACGCCCAACTGTAGGAACATGGCTGTAGGCCGCATGCAGGTAAACAACCTCTTCCATTCGCCGCTCCTCGTTATAGACAATAGGCTTATGCCCGAATGGCAATATAGCGTGAAGCGACTGTTTGATATTGTGGTGTCCATTCTGGTCATGATTGTATTGTCTCCGATTTACCTGATTACAGCTGTAGCTGTCAAATGCAGCTCGCCTGGTCCCGTATTCTATACTCAAGAGCGCATTGGACGGGGAGGAAAGCCGTTTAGGATGCACAAATTCAGATCTATGTATATCGATGCAGAAGCATCGGGACCAGCACTTTCAAAAGATTATGACCCTCGCATTACCCCATTTGGATTGTTTATGCGTAAGGTGCGGCTTGACGAAATACCTCAATTTTACAATGTACTCAAAGGGACTATGTCGTTGGTGGGGCCACGTCCCGAACGGCAACATTATATTGACCAGATTGTGCAAGTGGCACCAGAATACCAACTATTACAGCGCATCAAACCAGGAATAACATCATGGGGGCAAGTAAAATATGGATATGCCAGTAATGTAGATCAGATGGTAGAGCGGCTCCGCTACGACCTCCTATATTTGGACAACATGTCGCTTACTACCGACATCAAGATACTACTATATACCGTTATCATCATCATCGAAGGTCGGGGAAAATAACCGTTTTCGGTAAGCCGATCGCAAAGGGTATGAACTTTGTTGAGGTGCGAAAACGGCTTTGAAAATAACATACTGTATATATCAAAAAAAATTGACCACATAATGAAAACAAGAACTGCCTTATTGGTTGCTGCATGCTTCGCAATCAGCGTTACTGCGTGTAAGAATACCGATGCCCCTAAACTCGAAAACACACAGGACTCCATCAGTTGGGTCATTGGAGAGAACATGGCTCAAAGCCTCTTAAACAACCGTTTTGATATTGATACCGACATGGTCGTCAAAGCCTTTGTTCACACCCTCAACAGAAGGACACAACCTATTGACGATGCCACCGCCACAAGGATATTCAACCAAATCCAACGAACTATGGAGATGCAGATGCGAAAAAGCAACGAGGAGCGGATGGCGGATATGCAGAAAGAAGAGCAAAAATATTTTGCTGCATTGGAACAAAAAAATCCTCAAATAAAGAAGACCCCCGAAGGCTTATACTATGAGGTAATGAAGGAAGGCAACGGTCCCACCGCAAAACTCAATGATGTTATCGTGTTTGACTACCGGGGGTATCACATGCTTTCAGGCGAACTCTTTGACCAGACTTATGGCAATCGCAAGCCTATCCGGCATGTGCTCAGCACCTCGTTGATGCCTGGATTGATGATAGGATTGCAGCTCATGAACGCAGGTAGCCAGTATCGCCTATACATACCTTCGAAGTTGGGATTTCCTAACTCAAACGTGGGGCAGGCGGCTCCTAACACACCGCTTGTTTACGAGGTGGAACTGCATAGCATCAACGAATAACTCAAAAAGGTTATCTTGAAAAGGGTGTTTTATGAAACAGACTACCCTATGTTATATCGACAGCGGGACACACTATCTGATGCTTCACCGCACCAAAAAAGCCAACGATGCCTCTCACGACAAATGGATTGGAGTGGGAGGCAAGTTTGAACCAGGCGAGGACGCCGAACAGTGCATGCTGCGCGAAGTAAACGAAGAGACTGGTCTTATACCTACGCAATGGATTTACTGCGGAGTAGTGGATTTTGAATCAGACCTTTGGCCTGCCGAAGTGATGCACCTATATCGGATTACCCAATGGAACGGTACATTGCGAGAATGTGACGAAGGCGACATTCAATGGATACCAAAGACTAAAGTGTTAAGCCTCCCCACATGGGAAGGCGACCGACTGTTTTTGACCAAAATTTTGCAAGAGTCCCCATTTTTTCACCTCCGATTGGTTTATCATGGCGACAACCTTGTTGAATCAACAGAAGTTGTAAATGTAGATTAAAAAATATTTGTTTTTAGTACGCAAAAATGTACTTTTGCACCGTAAATATTGCCTTGACGAGAAGACAATATATTTTGTTTTTTATGTTAAATTATAACAAATTATGGATTGGAAACGCACGCCGCATCTAACATCCAAGGCAATTAGATCTACCTTGATTGCTACAATATTAACAGCATTTGCTCCACTTATAGCCACTTTTACAGATGGCTTGTTTGTTGGAAATGTTGTAGGGGAGAAGGCTTTCAGTGGAATGAGTTTGGTTATTCCTTTGATTACCTTCTCGTATGTATTGGCATACATTTGCCACATGGGTGCCAATATGATGGCATCCCGCGCTTTAGGTGGGCAAGACAGGATGACGGCTAATCGCTATTACACGGTGGCTATGGTGTCATCGTTTGTCGTTGAGGTAATTGTCGTACTGATAAGTTTGCTTCTAAAAAGTACTATTTGTGGGGCATTGTGCAAAGATCCTGAAATGTACCAGTACCTTTCCGATTATTATTCTCTTATTATCCTTAATCTTCTTCCGTTCTCCATAGCATCTACTCAAAACTTTTTTGTCTCGGGTGAAGGGTTCCCAAAACATACCACTATAGCCATTCTTTCTGGGACAGGTGCTAATGTAGTGCTTGACTTCGTATTCATAGCCTTGCTGGGGTTGGGCGTTCGCGGAGCCGCATTGGCAACCTTGTTGTCCTCTCTGGTAACATTAAGCGTTCACCTCTACTATGTGCTTTCGGGAAAAACAAAATATAGATTTGTCTCAACCAAAGGTGAGACCAAACGTATATTGGCAACAAACCTCAAACACGGTTGTGCGTTTAATGTCATCAACTTGAGTCTGAATATTTTCTACATCTTTGCCAACATATTGGTGGCAAAAGTAGTACCCGTTTCCGATATCTTTGCTTGGAGCGTATGTGTTCAAATAAACTATATCACCTTTTCAATTTGTGCTGGTATTATCACTGGAGGCGTGTATCTGGCTAACAACATGGTTGGCGAAGGCGATTGGACTGGCGTACAAATCGTTTGTACCTCAATAATTCGTAATGATGTGATATTTTTCGGAATACTATTACTTATCATGTCAATATTCCCAGGCGCTATTGCCATTATGTTCGGAGCTGACCAACCAGGTGTTGCTGATGTATGCCGGTTGCCATTTATCTGTTTCTCTTTGTTCATGCTTGGATTTACTTATATATCTACCTACACTAATGTGTTTCATATTATGGGGCATATAGCTGCAAAGTTTAGATATGTGATTATGTGCGCTGCTGCTACCTATCTGTGCATGCTGCTCGGCTCAATGATATCTGTCCGCTGCATGTGGTATGGATTAGCCTTGGGCGGTTTATTCTCGGTCGTGCTGTCAGGTGTATATGCCTATCGCCAGCACTTAAAAAATCCTATCTTGCATTGGTACACATTGGTGCCTTGCCTTGGTGAGGCACCTCAAGTTGAAGCCTCATCAACCTATGATAGTTCCAATATCCAATTGGTGAGAGAAAAATTTGACGCTTTCCTGCCATCTTGCGAGCTAACCGAAAACCAAATACTTGAAGTTCGTCAATGCTGTGAGGAGATGATGCAAAACCTCATCGACACAAAGATGAACAAAGATGTCTCCAACACTTTTGATATCCGTTTGGTGGATCATGGCGACAAGGTGCAACTGATTATGAAAGATAGTGGCCGCCCGTTCAATCCAACCTTCAGGTTAAGTGAGGGCGAGGTTCCCGTTGACGAAAAAGGGAATCCAAATCTGAAGGCAATCCGGTTGCAACTAATCAACACCCTTTCGGAAAGATTGGATTATCGCTATTCTTATGGACTCAACTCTACGGTGCTAACTTGGTTGAAAGAGAAGTAACACCGCTACCTTTCTCAACTGACAATGAAAAAGTTCCGATTTTACCAAATCTCTTTGATTCGATTTTGGAAAAGAGGTGGAGCTCTTTTTGTTATAGTAGAGCTTTCTTTTATTATCCTGTCAGTAATCGTATGGAACCTATTCGTTCCCATTATCCGTGAAGAGCGTATATCGAAACTACAGATTGCCGTTGAGAAGAGTACTTTGCAGACCGACAGAATTTTGGCTAATTGGAATTCATCGCTCCGCAAAAATTTGATGCTCCATATTTACGATCTTCAAAAACGTCAAAATATTGACGAATTGTGCGAAGCCGCTTTCTATTCGTTCTCAACATTACAGGCTGCAACCATTCAATACCGTAATGATACAACCACTTATTATTATTGTCCTTCGGCAGTAGATGGGAGAAATCCAAAGTTTAACTATAAAAAAGAAAACTTTGACTTGCCTGTATGCCAAAACAATGCAGACAGTATTACGATAATTCATGGCATAGCGGACTCTGTGTCAATGGTAATATCATTCGGGTTACCACTGTATGGAGGTGACTCGGCAGATGTATTGGTAACGTTATACTCCAACCCGAAGAAACTTTCAGATTCTCTGGTTGGCAATCTGCCAGCATATATTGAATCCTCTGCATACTTTATTGACAATTATAACAACGATATTCTTATTGGCGACACCATAAAGAATAGCACGGACATGATGCCCTATTTTCGCCAGAATTATGGCGATGTGGTAGCTGACTTTATTTACGCAAATGCACATTCCTCTACATGTAAGACGTTGGATTATAACGGCAAAGTCTGTTTTGTGGCTTCAATGACAGTGGTGCCTCGTACTGTGTGCATTATTGTGCCTCGCGCCGCATTTACTGCCAAGGCATCCGAACTTTCAACACTATTTATCACATTAACCATTCTGATTGCTTTTTTCATCTCGCTGGTTTGTATCAAATATATCAAACGCCAAGCACAAAAGGACGCATCACGTCTTGTCAGGAAATGCGAGAAGGAACTTGCTTCAAATGTTCAGATGTCAATGCTGCCTAAACATATATGTGATGAGCCTGCAATAGATTTGAGCTGCAGATTTATCCCAGCCAAGTCTGTAGGTGGCGACTTATACTATTTTTATGAACATAATGGTTATCTGTATTTCTGCATAGGCGATGTGTCCAGCAAAGGTGTACCCGCAGCTCTGTATATGAGCCGTGCGTTGAGTTCGTTTCGCAATGCAATTCGATATAGTATCTCCTCGTCCGATGTCGCCGAACAGATGAATCAAGAGCTATGCCTCGACAACGACCAGATGATGTTTGTAACCATCTTTATCGGTATTCTCAAAATAAAGACTGGCGTGTTGTCTTACTGCAACGCTGGTCATGAGAGACCATTGATTTGGAGAGGCAACGACAACGAGAAACCCTATTTTTTGAGTTCCGACAAGAACATGCCAATGGGCATAAATCCAAATTGGCGTTTTGTAGAGAATGCTGTATCGCTCCCCATTGGCACGATGTTGACCCTTTATACAGATGGCGTAACCGAAGCAATGAATAAAAACAGGGAGATGTATGGAAGCGACCGGCTGTACTCGCTGTTTTGCAAAGAGTGTAGCCACTCTGCCGATTCTATGAACCATGAATTGGTCGGTTCGATAACCGAGTTTACAAAACAAACTGAACAATCTGATGATATTGCAATACTTACAATTTGTATCAAATCTATCGATGAGACTTTGTCGTTTTCGCTTGATATAGAGACTCTCAGGCAATTGCAAGCATTATTCCAGAAGTTGGAAAACATATTGGAAGTTGATAAGCGATTCCTATATGATATGCGCACCGCCGTTGACGAAATGCTCACTAATGTAATTAAACATGGTTTTGTAAATAGCGATGTACCTGCCGATATAACGCTTCGCATAGTAGTCGAAAATCAACAGATACGTTTTGTCTTGCGCGACAATGGCATAGCATTTAACCCATTAGAATACCAGCCTGCCGAACGGAATATGTCGAAAGAAGACTTCACGATAGGAGGTCTTGGTATCTCTATGATGCGTTCCGTATTCTCAAATGTTGAATATGAGCGTAATAATGGCTATAATGTGTTAACGATGACTCAAAATATTTAATATATACCTAATATATTATGACAATCTCTATCACCGAAGAACAACAAAACATACTTGTAGTTATGACTGGCGAATTGGACACGCCAGAGTCAATCAAGATTCAGCCAGATATCGACCGACTTGTTACACTTGCAAGCAAAGACATCGTTATCGATTGTTCCAAGTTGACCTATATCGCAAGTGCAGGACTCCGTCAAATGCTCCTGCTGAGCAAAGAGACAGGGAGCCACAACAAAAAAGTAATCCTACAGCATCTGACACCTTACGTTGCCGGCACCTTCCAAAATACACATACCGACATCATGTTTACTATTGAGTAGTTCGATTCTCAAAACAGCCAGCTATTCGCTGAATTTTCTTTTAGTAATCGGAGCGTATTTCCACCTCCCTGGGGCGGTCTCCAAACCTCGACAGAGGGAAGACAAGTGTTCCCTCTACGTGGGGAGACTTGTTTTTGTGTGGCGAACACAAAACGATGGCATAAAGAACTGATACTTATACAAGTATCAGACTTAAATTTATCAACTCAAAAAAAATAGTTTTTTTTTTCAACAGCAATAATTGCAGTTATGATTACAGGCGAAATCAAAAACCGTGTCGATTCCATTTGGGATTCCTTCTGGACGGGAGGCATCACCAACTCCATCACCATCCTCGAACAGATGACCTACCTCTTCTTCATGAAGATGCTCGACGACAGCCAGGTCAAGAAAGAGGCGGCAGCCAACATGCTGGGCGGCACCGTCAAGGAACCCGTCTTCAAGGAAGGCAACTGGCACAACCCCAGCACCAACCGCGACGTGCCCTACAGCGACCTCCGCTGGAGGACCTTCGTCAAGTTCGAGGCGGAGAGGATGTTCAGCACCATCGGCATGGATGTTTTCGCCTTCATCAAGAACCTGGGCGAGGGCAAGGAGAGCGCCTACAGCCGCTTCATGGAGAACGCCACCTTCCTCATCCCCAACCCGCGCACCCTGCTCAAGATAGTGGAGGGGGTGAACA
>JAGHVA010000024.1 GCA_018064565.1 Candidatus Colimorpha onthohippi | reverse complement strand
GATACCCTCTTTGTCGCTCTCATCACGGATATCGGTAATGCCCACAATCTTGCCCTCTTTGACCAGTTGAGCCTGACGTTTTATCATCTCAGCTTTATTCACTCCGTAAGGCAAAGAGTTAGCAACAATTATATTGCGGTCTTTGTTATCAACCTCAACGGTTGTCTCACCTCTTAAGATAATGCTTCCGCGACCTGTCATAAAAGCATCTCTGACACCCTTGGTGCCATAGATGATGCCGCCAATCGGAAAATCGGGAGCCTTGATATATTCCATCAACTCCTCGATGGTGATGTCTGGATTGTCGATGTAGGCGATGCAGCCGTTCATTACCTCGGTCAGGTTGTGGGTAGGCATATTGGTAGCCATACCTACTGCAATACCGTTGCAACCGTTCAGCAACAGATTTGGAATACGCGTAGGCAATACGGTTGGTTCTTTATGCTCGTTGTCGTAAGTAGGAAGCATATCTACCGTATCTTTTTTGATATCAGCCAGCATCTCATCGGCAATCTGATCCATCCTTACCTCTGTATAACGCATAGCTGCAGGAGGGTCGCCATCAATCGAACCAAAGTTGCCTTGCCCGTCAACCAGTGGATAACGCATATTCCAGGTCTGCGCCAATCGAACCAATGCACCATATACCGATGAGTCGCCATGTGGGTGGTATTTACCCAACACTTCGCCCACCACAGTAGCCGATTTCTTATAAGGCACGTTATAACGTAACCCCATGTCATTCATTGCGTAGAGTATTCTACGGTGCACGGGCTTAAAGCCATCGCGTACATCAGGCAACGCACGCGATACGATTACCGACATTGCGTAGTCAATATAGGCACTCTTCATCGTTGACTCGATGTCAACTTTGGTAATTTTCTCGTTATCCGATATCATGTCCTATTATATTTTACGATTCAATATTGCGGCTTTTGGTGGCGACTTTCTCGTTCATCTCAAAAACGATAATTATTACAGCTTTAATTACAATATTCTTTTACACCAGATTATGCTGTACACGACACCACAAAACCGAACGGCAAAGATACGAAAAATAAATGATATTTCAGTATGCAAATATCATTTATTTTGAGTGGATAGCTCCTATTGTCCTATATCAATTCTCTTTTAACATGGCGTTGTTAAAAATATCGTTACCACTACCCTTTCTGACCTTGTTTTTTTGTAGTACCTTTGCAATTTGTATCGCAGTTGTGTGCTGCATTAGTTTTGGATTGTTTTCCGATAATTAGAGCCTGCCAGCAAGCCGATCACAAACAAGATTGCTATATGCCGACCTGTTTGTCGGCGGGCTGGGTGCAAGAGAGGGAATGCTTGCATTCACTATGCCAAGGCAAGAAAACGACTGTTTTGAAAAAAAAGAACATATAACAATACAACTACTCAATAGATGGAGTTTAATTTAAGCGACAACCTTAAGAAAGTTACCAGCAATAGCCGTCAGGAAGCTATTCGTCTGTGCAGTGGTTTTATTGGCGTGGAGCATCTTTTTCTCGCCATGACACGTGAGTCAGATTGTGGTGGGTACAAGCTCTTGGTTACTATGGATGTGGATATTGAGGCTGTACGTACCCGCGTAGAGAGTGCCGTCAACCGCGCAGGAGGTGATATTGTGTATAGCGATAATAGTGAGATAAGCATGTTGAAACAGGCCGAGAAGGTATTGCGTCTTAGTTTTTTGGATTCGTCCAAACTCAAGAGCCAAACCATCCGCACCGAGCATCTGCTTTTGGCTATCCTCAAAGAGGACGAAAACCTGCCATGCAAAGTGCTGAATGAGTTGGGTGTTACCTATCTAAAAGCCTACAACCTTGTAAAGCAAAACAGTGGTTACCCCGATGCTTCTGCCAGCGAAGATTTCAAGATGCAGACAAGTGATGATGATAATGACGATTTTTTTCCAAATCCTGACGACCAGCGACAGCCATCACACAAGTCGGATAAAAGCGAGGCAAAAACGCCTGCGTTAGAGAATTTTGGTCGCGACCTTACGCTTTTAGCTGCCGAAGGCAGGTTAGATCCTATCGTGGGTCGTGAACACGAATTGGAGCGTATCGCTCAGATATTAAGTCGTCGCAAGAAAAACAATCCCATCTTGATTGGAGATCCGGGCGTTGGCAAGAGTGCCATTGCCGAAGGGCTTGCGTTGCGTATTGTAGAGGGTGCTGTTCCCCGCACGCTATACGGCAAACGTGTCATCTCGCTGGACATGGCAAGTCTGGTAGCTGGGACTAAATATCGTGGGCAGTTTGAAGAGCGCATGAAGGCCGTTATCAACGAACTGCAGAAAAACCCTGATATCATCTTGTTTATCGATGAGATTCACACCATTGTAGGTGCTGGGAGTGCCAGCGGATCGCTCGATGCCTCAAATATGTTCAAACCTGCGCTGGCGCGTGGCGAGTTGCAGTGCATCGGCACCACCACATTGGACGAATATCGCCAATATATCGAAAAAGACGGTGCTTTGGAACGTAGGTTTCAGAAAGTGATTGTGGAACCCTCTACACCAGAGCAAACGCTCACTATCCTGCAAAAGATTAAAGGTAAGTATGAGGATCATCATCTGGTAATCTACTCCGATGAGGCTATCAAAGCATGTGTGTCGCTCTCCGAACGTTATATCAGCGACCGCGTTCTGCCAGACAAGGCTATCGATGTTTTGGACGAGGCGGGCTCGCGAGTGCGTATCGCACATATCCGTGTGCCACAGGCTATCGTAAATCTGGAACAAGAGGTGGCTCAGGTTGTAAAACAGAAGAAGGAATGTGTAGCCCAATCCAACTACCGCGAGGCGGCAATATATCGCGACCAAGAGCGTGAATTGACAACAAAGTTGGACGACCTCAAGCGCCAATGGGAAGAAACCGAGCGAGAAGAACGTGAGACGGTTACAGAAAATGATATTGCCGAGGTGGTTGCTATGATGACTGGTGTCCCCACGCAGCGGATAGCCGAAAACGAGAGCGCCCGACTGATGGTTATGGAGCAGCAACTGCAAGGTGCCGTTGTGGGTCAGGATGAGGCTATTAGTCAAATCAGCAAGGCCATTCGCCGCAACCGTGCTGGATTGAAGGATCCTAACCGTCCCATTGGGTCGTTTCTCTTTTTGGGACCCACAGGTGTTGGAAAGACTTATCTTTCCAAAATCTTGGCGCGTTATCTTTTTGACAGCGAATCGGCTATGATACGTATCGACATGAGCGAATATATGGAAAAATTCGCCGTAAGCCGACTGATTGGTGCACCTCCAGGTTATGTGGGTTATGAAGAAGGAGGTCAACTTACTGAGAAAGTGCGTCGCAAGCCCTATTCTATCGTACTTCTTGACGAGATTGAGAAAGCTCATCCTGATATTTTCAATGTGCTACTCCAAGTGCTCGACGATGGGCAACTGACGGATGGCGTTGGGCGCAAAGTTGACTTCAAAAACACCATTATCATCATGACGTCCAATACGGGAAGCCGACAGCTAAAAGACTTCGGTACAGGCGTTGGATTTAACACCTCGGCTCGGGAGTCGGCTCTCGACAAGGCACGGCGAGATGTGATTGAGAAGTCGCTCAAAAAGACCTTTGCTCCTGAGTTTTTGAACCGTATCGACGACATTGTATATTTCAACTCATTAAATCGCAATGATATTCACAAGATTATAAGCATTGAGTTGAAGGGTTTGTTTAATCGAATCAAAGAGATGGGGTTTGGTGTTGAGATTGATGAGAAAGCCAAGGACTTTATCCTATCAAAAGGTTGGGACGACCAGTATGGTGCCCGTCCGCTCCGCAGAGCCATTCAAAGGTATATAGAGGACGACCTGGCCGATCAGATTATCAAAGCCGATGTGTTGGTGGGCGATACCATCAAAATTACCGCCACCGATGGCGATGACAGCCACATTACATTTGATATCATCAAGGGCGATGCCTCCAAGCGGTTTCAACGCACATTAAATCAGGGTGCAGACGCTTTGGATAGTGACGCTGACGGCGACAAGATATGAGGCATCTGTAAATCAGTCACGCATTAACGTAAGCAAATCAGCGGAACCTGTCAAATATGGCATTGGCTCCGCTGATTTGTATATAGGCAAGCCGCTCGCTCTTTGTTAGATACAAGAGACTAACATAAAGAGTATTACTACCCTACTATTTTCTCACAATTACTGATCCGCTTGCTTGGTGGGTAGCAAGTACCAACACCTCGGCTATCTGTACATGATCGGGTGCAGAGGCGGCATAGAACGCCACGTCAGCAATATCGTCGCCAGTAAGGGGTTGTATGCCTTTATACACGTTTTCGGCGCGTTGTTCGTCACCATGGAACCGTGTTACACTGAAATTGGTTTCTACCAATCCTGGTTTGATATTGGTTACACGCACAGCACTCTCTGCCACATCTATGCGCAGACCATCGGTAATGGCTTTTACTGCTGCCTTAGTGGCACAATACACATTGCCGTTGGCATAGGCGGCATCGCCAGCCACACTACCTATGTTGATTACATGCCCATGGTTGCGGCTTATCATTCCAGGCACTATAAGGCGTGTCATGGTTAACAGGCCTTTGATATTGGTGTCGATCATGATGTTCCAGTCTTCCATGCTGCCTTCATACTCTTTGTCTAACCCCAATGCGAGACCAGCATTGTTGATAAGCACATCTATCTGCCTCCATTGTTCTGGCAGGCTGTCGATAGCCGACTTGGCGGCTTCGGCATCACGCACGTCAAACAGCAGGGTATGCACCGCTGCTCCTTGGGCTTCGAGTTCGCTTTTCAAAGTCTCAAGCAATGCGGGTTTGCGGCCAGTGAGTATCAAGTTGTATCCGCCTTCGGCAAATTTTTTGGCGCAGCCTTTGCCAATTCCGCTGGTAGCGCCTGTAATCAAAGCTATTTTCTTCATGATATTATATAATTGTTTTCGTTATGTCAGTTTACCAATAGAAATTGTTGTACGGATAGCGGACAGCGTGTATCTGTTTTACTTTGTCGTACATCACCTGTCGCAAGGTGTCTATGTTCTCCTTGTTGGTAGCGGAGATAAACAGTGTCTCGTGGTCGGTATTTTTTGCCATCCAGCTCTCACGCAGCATCTCCAATGGCCAGTTGGCCTTTGTGATGGGTGTGAGGTCGTCTGCCTCTTTCTCTACATAGGTATAAGCATCAATTTTGTTAAACACCATGATAACAGGTTTGCCAGCGGCACCTATCTCTTGCAGTGTTTTGTTGACTGCCTCTATCTGGCTTTCATGGTCTGGGTGTGATATATCAACCACATGCAGCAGTATGTCTGCCTCGCACACTTCATCAAGTGTCGATTTGAAACTCTCCACCAATCCGTGCGGCAGCTTGCGAATAAATCCTACAGTGTCAGTAAGCAGAAACGGCAGGTTTCCTATTACCATTTTGCGGACAGTGGTGTCCAAAGTGGCAAAGAGTTTGTCTTCGGCAAAGACATCACTTTTGCTAAGGAGGTTCATCAACGTCGATTTGCCTACGTTGGTATAGCCTACCAGTGCCACGCGCACCAAGCTCTCTCGGTTTTTGCGTTGCAACACTTTCTGCTTATCGATGGTGGTCAGCCGCTCTTTGAGAAGTGCAATTTTGTTGGTTATCAGTCGGCGGTCGGTCTCTATCTGAGTCTCACCAGGTCCTCGCATGCCAATACCGCCACGCTGGCGTTCCAGATGGGTCCACAAGCGCGTCAGTCGAGGCAACATGTACTGTAGTTGTGCAAGTTCTACTTGCGTTTTGGCAATGCTGGTGCGTGCTCGTTTGGCAAATATGTCGAGGATGAGCGTGGTGCGATCTAAGATTCTACATTCAAATTCCCGTTCCAAATTGCGCAATTGCGCAGGCGACAACTCATCGTCAAAAACCAGAAAGTCAACTTCCAGTGCATTTTTATACTCTTTAACCTCATCTATCTTGCCCGACCCGATATAGGTGCGCGGATCGGGACGTTCCAGTTTCTGTATCACCCTCTTTACAGCCACACCGCCAGCGGTCTCAAGCAGAAATGCCAGTTCAGACAAATACTCCTCGGTGCGTTCCATAGTGGCTCCGCCAGCACATACCGACACCAATATAGCTTTCTCTGGCACCTCATCGGTCTGAAAAGTGTTGCGCTCTTGGGGCGACAGTCGCTTAGTTGTCTCTGAGGTTTGCATGTCGGGAGTCCAGTTCCCCACTGCCTTTCTAAATTTACCTTGACGCGCTTTGGTCATAAATATGTTCGTTTTTTCAAAACAGTCGTTTTCTCGCACCTTGTCCGCCGACAGGCGGGTCGGCATACAAGCAAACTTGTCTGCTCTCGGCTTATCGAAAACGTTAGTTTAGACGCGGACTCTTATCGCTCGAAGCTTCAAGCAACAACTGGTTCAATTTATTCACATTTTGTTCCCAGCTGTAATTCTGGGTAACAAACTGGTAAGCGGCTTGCGCAAGTTGCCGACGTTGGTCGTCATTGCGCAGTAGTGTCATGATATGCGCTGCCAGTTGCTCTGGTGTATCGCCTATCAGTATTTCCTTTTCTGGCGTGGCATGTAGCGAGTCGTTGGCAATCGAGGTGGTAACACATGGCACATGCATAGCCATAGCCTCAAGCAGTTTGTTCTGCAATCCCGACCCTATCTGCATAGGCGCTGCCATCAGTTTTGCCTTGTCGTAACATTCTCTTATATCATCCACCCAGCCTGTAATTGTAACCCGGTCAGAGGCGCATTTCCATATCACCTTCTTTGACGTATGTCCAGCTATGAGCACTTTAGTTTCGGGCATCTCTCGCCACACCAACGGCATCACTTTTTTGAGCAGATATTTGCATGCGTTGATATTAGGTGGGTAGTTCATATTGCCACAAAACACTACGTCATACTGCTTGTCTGCGTTGTTTGATTTGAAATAGTTGGTATCCACCCCATTGGGTATCACCTGAATTTCTCTGTTTCTACGATGTGGAATGGCATCACCGTCGGGATCGGAGATAATGGTGAGTGCATCAAAAATCTTAAAGGCGTTGTATTCGCTGGAACGCAACATCTTGAACTCAAAATGCAATATATAGTGCCACAACCCGTGTGCTTGGTTCATCCGCCGTTCGGTATTCATCGATAGCGCATCTTGAAAGTCCATTACCTTTGGGCGCTGGCTCCTGCTCACCCAAGGCATGGTACGCACCATCTGGCTATAAACCACATCGGGTTGAACCTTCTGTTCAAATTTACGGTAAGCCTTTCGCACCCGCTGAGAGTCCCAATAACCTATTTGCAGCGATTTGGAGTGTAGATAATTACGAACCACATTCTTGTAATTCTCCAAAATAGGCTGCTTCACCACGCATATATCTTTACAAAAAGGCTTCAAAGCTTCTATTTGGGTATCGCTTACCAACTTATGGTCTGCACAAAAAAGATATACCTCGTTGGTCTGCGACAAGATGCGAATCTGATGATAAGCACGCAGTTTGTCTCCTTTCTCCAAAGGATATGGAAATCTGGGAAGTACAACTAATATTCTCATCCTCTGCTATAACTATAGATTTATAGTGCTGTATTCTAACTTGCGGGCAGGTCAGCATACAAAACGTTCAAAATTTATTTATCGTCTTTAAACAATGACATCTGTATGCCTTCTGCCATCACTGATCCCTCTTCATCGGGCACCTCTGGTAGTGCCATTTCTAACGTTTCCAGTTCAGTCGCTTCTGCATCGGTATCCTCTTCGTTGTCGGGTTCTGGCAGTGGCTCCAGCCATTGGAACGATTTGATTGCAAATGTCGAGATCCGTTTGCCTTTGGCTTTATAACCTTTAACACCTATAAAATCGGAGACCTCTATAATCTCCTCGTTTATCTTCTTGCCACTCTTCTCATCGTACAAGACCTCCAGACTCGGAAATGTGTCCATACTGTAGGTAATCATGCTATCCGACCCATTCTCTTCAATGAAATAGCTTTTTCGGTCGCACTCTTCACACAAAAAACGTTTTAGATAGAATGTCCCACTTTCGCCATCTTTATACACCACCGACACTATCTGTTTGGCATTGAATTTGCGAATCTCTATCATGTCGTCCTCAAAGCGGTTGGTCAGGTCAAAGGTGTGCGTACGCATTGCGCCACACTGCATAAGGGTGAATATACGGTCGTTGCCCTTAAACTCGCCCAGCAGCCTGCCAGCCTGATCTACATTGATGCGTTTCACACTCTCGTCAAACCATATCTTGAGTGCCGCCAATGTTGATACGCCCTCGCCTTTGAGCGTGATATTACGCACTGGATTGCGCGTCAAGATATTTCCACCAGCCTGACGGCCTTTGATAAGCAATGAGGCAAAATCAAAGTCGAAGCTAATCTTCTTGATTTTTGGATTGCTAACATGATGCACCGTAATTACCTCGGCTTCTCCGTTGGCATTGGCTGTAAAATAGATAATTCGGGTACCTTTGGTACCTTTGGTGAGGTTGTATTCGGTGTCGCGCGTTACCCCCATCACCGAAAACCGCTTCACCATGGTATATCCAAACGCTCCGTCGCGATACACCATGTTATATACCGTGCGGTCGTCTTTACGACGAAACACTCCGATATGTACTATCTCGGTACAATCTTTGGTACCCACAAAAGCTTTCTCTTGTATCTTGGTAACGGTCATGCTGCCATCGCGGCGAAACACAATCACATCGTCCATCCGTGAACATTCTCCCACCAGTTCTACCCCCTCTTCTCGTTTGAGGTTGTAACCTGCAAAACCCGTAGTCCGGTTTACATATAATTTCTCACTTGCCACAGCCACACGCACGGCTTGTATGTCCTCAAAATCTCTTATCTCCGTCCGCCGCCCCCTATTCTTGCCATAGGTGTCCAGTATGTGCTGAAAATAC
>JAGHVA010000140.1 GCA_018064565.1 Candidatus Colimorpha onthohippi | reverse complement strand
AAAACGCAGTTTACACTATGCCGAGGCGAGAAAACGACTGTTGCGAAAAGAATATAAATTATATGAATTTGCTTAGTGATATTATGCGAAAATTCTTGATTATAGTAGTATTAGTATGTGCGGGTTATTCGCTATATGCAGATGAACCGTGTTACCTTCGTAGTCATGTTGATATCGGGATATGCCGTGGTGAGACAGGCTACAAGTGGCGCAATCGTGTGTTAACTGTAGAAGGAACGCACTATGATACAGTGTATAATGTGAATGATGGCTGTGATAGTATATATGAGGGCTCATTTAGAATATACGCAAATCCTACGGCAATGATTGAAGGCGATACAGTACTATGTAAAGGCGATTCATTGGTCTTGACAGCCAAAGGTGGCGATAGCTGCATTTGGCAAGGAGGTATTGTGGGTACTACATCGATGTCTGTGCAGGTTTCCCCCAGAATCCCAGCATTGTGGCATAACTCTGTTGTGTATTCTACAAAATACACTGTTAATGTTTTTCAAAAACATGGCAGCATCTCGTGCATGTCCACGGCAAGCAAAACAGTGTATGTGAGACCTACTTATCATAAGGATACAGCCGCTGTGATTTGCTCGGATTCTCCTTTGATGTTTTATGGCTCGTTGTGCGATTCAACAGGCTACTATGAACATCATTTTCAGACACAATATGGTTGCGATTCAGTCATCGTCTTGAATCTTACTGTAAATAGAACCCCTCAACCTCAAATTACGGGCGGCTCAGTCTATTGTGAAGGTGATACGTTGTGGCTTAGTGCAACAGACGGAGATAGATATGTGTGGTCAACGGGTGATAGTGCTGCAACAACGTGGATTACGACGAGCGGTACATATACTGTTACGGCGTATTCTATCCAGGGATGCAAGGCGGATACATCAATCACATTGAGTGCATACCCTTCGTACGATTTGCATCAGTATGATACTACATGCGAAAATACAGTATTTTGGTTCCATGGTCGAGAATTGGTTCGTGCAGGAATTTACCGCAATCAAAACCAAACAATCCATGGCTGTGATAGTTCACTCACTTTGCACCTGGCTATCCAATCTGCATCTGTGGGTGATACATTTATTAGAGTCTCTGATTCGCTGCTTTGGAATGGTTTGTGGTATAGTAAAAGGGGAGACTATTCTCACCGTTTTGTCGCAGCCTCAAAACTTACGGGTTGCGATAGTGTTGCGACGCTTCACTTGATGGTGATAAATAAACGTCCAATACCCCATATCATGATGGTAGAGGATAGACTGCTGATGGTTGATCATGCAGCAGCCTATGATGATAGTCTTTCATGGCATGGTTATGTGGCTTATCGCTGGTATTGTGATGGACGTATTATTCGTGGTGAAAATGCCGATAGCTATCATAAAGATGGTTATGGCTCGCTGTCGGGTTGTTATTATGTCGAGGTGGCAACAGATGAATCTCTCTCAGAGTGGATGCCATCTGATACATTGTGTGTCAATGTGGTTGGCATCAATGAAACGATTGATGATGATGTTGTTTCCGTTTATCCAAATCCACTCCGTCGTGGTGCAGTATTGGCAGTAACATGCCAAAAACCGTTGGGATTCACTATTTACGATGTTCAAGGTCGTCAAATCTTTTCTCAAGAAGTCTCAACAGCCGTTACAATCTCTACCGAACGATTCCCTCAAGGATTGTATTTTCTTAAAGCTGTAACTCATGATGGTCAATCTGTGCATCGCCAGTTAATCATCAAATAAATCATGTTTGTTATATGGAGTATCGCCCTATGAAAAAGGTTGCTGTTCTGTTTCTTTTTGCTGTTGTAGTTATAGGTGGTTATGCACAAGACGTAAGTCTTAAATACCGCAAATCTCAGTTGGCGGTAGGTATTCGTGGGGGTATCAGTAATTTGTTAGTGGTTCCAGTAACGACCACAAATATTGGTCCGATGTTTGGCATAGAAGCTGATTATGCTTATTTTTTCAATCAAACGGTTGGTTTGTCTTTGGGTGTTGGAGCAAGTTATATGGGATCTACACTTAAAGCGGAAGATGTTTATTCTTATCCGATGTTGCCACTTGAAGTACGCGATGCCAATGGTATAAGGTCAATAGCATCAACCTATACATGCCATACCCCCGATATCACTGAGCATATCAAGACAATCAATATTGAGGTCCCGCTTATGTTTTTACTGCAAGGCAACCCATTGGATATTGACATCCGGCATTTTCATAAGTGCTATTTTGGTATAGGAGCAAAAGTTGTCTTGCCACTTAAGTTCTCGTCTGAATCAGATATCTCAGCATCGTCAGTCGCTTTAGGTAGAGATGTAGAGGGTAGTGGGGTTACACTCAACGAAACAATGCCGTTATATTCTTTAGACCCTCAGCATCTTGATTATGACGTTCGAGAGGTACTTAGTCCACTATATATAATGGCAGCATTGGAGGCTGGAGCAACTTTTACATTCAATAGTGGCAGTACTTTGTTGTTTGGACTTTATTTCGATTATGCTCTCAATCATTCAGTAGCTGCCAATGATGCCACGGCTTATACAATAGCAGCTTCAGGTGCTACGTTGTCCCCAACAGGTTATTTGGCATCATGCAATACCGATTGGTTCAAGTTCTTTAGAGTGGGAGCAAAATTACAATATGTGTTTGGCTTTTGAAAGTCAATCCATCGGTTATTTGTCTTGGGGGAGGATGCATTCGTGCATCGTCCCCCATTTGTTAGTTCACAACACCTATTACTTTTCTCGCCAATTTTTTGCATAACGTGCATCTTCTTTGTACAGAAAGTTTTGCGGATAGAAATAACTGGATATCGGTATAATGCGCAGAATATCAATTGCTCATGTGTGCAATTGTATCAAATAGAGAAATAACAGCTTTTCTTTTAATAAAACAAACAAATGGCGCATCTAATTTTCCAAAATCATGAATATGTCAGTAAATGTTTTTATCTTGTGTTTTATTTTTTTTCTGTAGATATTCAGATGATTACATTTGATAGCATGTTGATTTATCAAAAAAAGTTTGTCAGTATCAAAAATGGTTGTATCTTTGCATCCGCTTTTGACGAGGGGGTGCCCCTCAAAATGAGCGAGAGGACATTGATATTTTGTGATAAGAGATA
>JAGHVA010000135.1 GCA_018064565.1 Candidatus Colimorpha onthohippi | reverse complement strand
TTAGCTGTTTGGTGTTACAATAAGTATCGGGTATTTCTATATACAGACGGCTCTTCGTGTGGAATGATTATTTTGAAACAATAACGCAGATAGAGCTCAAGAGTTCCTTTGCTGCGACCCGATTTGAATGTGCCGAGTTTTGATGTGGTGAGGTCGTATGCCAAGCCTACACGCAACTTCTCCCAATTCACACCTCCGAGTATCGATACGGCATCATCGATGCGGTAGGCGGCTCCTAGCCAAAACTCGTTTTGATATTCTAACAAGCATGAAAGATCCAACTGCCATGAGGTAAATTGGGTTGTTTTGGCAAGCAGAGAAGGCTTAAGTTTGAACGATGGATGAAATGGAAGCACATAATCGTATCCACCCATGAGGTAAATGGTGCGTACGTTTGTATAGTTGAGCACCTCGCTCTTTGAGCCTAAAAGGTTTTTAATAGAGAGTCCTAAATAGTATGTTCCTGGCACTTGATAATAGATGCCAGTAGAAAGGTCAAACAGCATAGATGAAGCGTCCTCACGGGAGGAGAGGAGCGGGTCGGACGAACTCCCTGTGACGGGATTGCTGAAATCGCCCGTAAGGTCATCGCTTCCAACTAACTGGGAGTATTCAAAATTGCTGTTGAATACGTTTGCCTCAATAGCAGCCGCCAATGTTCCGCGTCCCCAATAAATCCGGAACGCATAGTCAAGATTTATTCCGATATTGTTGTGGTAACCTAATTTCTCACCCAACACTGTCAAGCCAACACCGCCATGCAATACTTTTATAGGTAAATCAACAGAAAACAAGTAGTCCGTCGGAACAGAACCAGCTGATATATCTTTTGTAGGGTTGTCAAGTTGTAATCCCATCCATTGGCTGCGATACATAAGGGAGGCACAAATAGCACCATGACTGCCAGCGTATGCGGGGTTGTAAGTGAGCCGGTTGAACATATATTGGGTAAACTGCACCTCTTGTTGCGCTTGCAACGAGCAGAACAATCCCCCCACAAATAGGGCAATAATAACGATTTTATGTAGTGAGAACCTCATAATGCGGTTAGTAATGCTTGTGTATAAGCATTTTATATGTAAATAGTTACAATAGTTACTGTGCTACTTCAAAATAGAATTAGACACAATTATTTATCGTGCAAAGATAGTCTATTTTTTTGAAACAAACAGTTTTTTTGTATTTTTTTTCTCGTTATGTACAAATCAATTCAATAAGTAATAACCAAGAGTTAGTTTGTAGTTTTTGGTTTCTGGGTGGATTTTTGTTTGACCATATAAGCAGATGGAAATGTTTTGCTCAGTTGATTCAGGATCGCATTTGCTTGTTTCTTATTGAGGTTGTCTCTGTATATAATTTGAATTTGTTTGCCATCGGCAAGTAATTTGTAGTCAATGTGTTTTTGCATATCTTTTGGCAAAAGCGAACACTTGTAGCGAGCCATTCCCATGTTGGACACAGTGCATATCTGTATGTCGTATATGATGGTGTCGGTCGAATCTTTGGCAGGGAGTGGCATAGGGGATTCGGATGTGTCAGTTTGATGCTTTTTTCGGGTAGCATCAACATCGATTATGAGGGATTCTTTTTGATGTTTTTGGGGTTCGTCAAAAGATGGTATTGCCTGTGATTTAACTTCTGCAACATCAGTACTTACTGGAGGTAGTACGTTGTTGTTTTTGGATTCATTTTGAGTTTGTTGTGCCGATTTGTTATTACGAGGGGGTGTCGTTCTTTTATTCTTTTTGCTGTTCCGTTTTTTTGTTGCTTTTGCCATTATGACACTGTCGGATGCTGTCAGTGTGTTTTGGTCTTTAACTATCGGAGCTTTTCCAACGATTCGGAATAATACCTCAGTAGTCCCCTTTAGTCCTAATGCTTTATGGGCTCGTGGTGTTAAATCCAGCACTTTGTTGCTTCGGCATCTGTCGTTGATTTTCACGATAATAGTCTCTCCCGTCTTGGGATTAGTAACTTCTACCAGTGTGCCAAGTGGTAGTGTGCGGTTGGCGGCGGTCATTCCTTCGTGGCTGTATATCTCGCCGCTTGCGGTATGGCGCCCTACAAACATATCGGCATAATAGGTACCGATTATCTTATGTTTGGTAATGGTATCGCTGATGTCATATTTTTGTGCAATGCTGTTGGTTGCACAAAAAAAGGATATTGTCAGCATTAAAATAATTTTGAAATGTTGTTTTACCATATTACTGCGTCTTGATGAAACCATTGACCATGCAGGCGCATGGTCTGTTCTATTATATCTCGTACACATCCACCTCCACCAGGATAGCGTGATATGTAGTGTGCTATTTCTTTTATCTCCACAACGGCATCAGATGGGCATGTCGCCACTCCGCAGCGTTTCATAATTGGGTAATCGGGAATGTCATCACCCATGTATAACACTTGTTGTTCGGTAAGATTGTTGTCTGTCAAAAACTTGTTGTATGTCTCAATTTTGTTGGCACAACCAATAAAGATGTTGGTAACTCCAAGCGATGCCAGGCGGTGTTGAATGCTTGTAGAATTGGCTCCAGAAATGACAGCGACATGGTAGCCTTTTTTTACAGCGTATTGAATGGCATAGCCGTCTTTGATATTACCAGATCGCATAGTCTGTCCATCGGGAAGCGTCCATACGGCTCCATCGGTCATAACACCATCGAAATCAAATACAAATGCTTTTATGGCATGAAGTTTTTCTTTATAGTTGCCCATGTTGTCTTATTGTTTTAGTTGCTGCTTTGTGAAACAGTCTCAAATATATTGCGCCATCCTTTCCAGAGTCCTTCTTCACATAAGTTCTGATTGTGCCAAAGGCAGCATAATGTTCCATTTACAGATTGTGTTTCGTGGATAAGTTTTTGATACACATCGTATGATTGGTCGGCAGTATAATGCAGGTTGTGTACGAATGTAGCGTCCATGGCAGCAAATGGGTGAATTGTAAGAGGCTGTTCCTGATTGATGGTAAGGTCAAAATAGGGATAGGGGGTGCATGTGCCAGACCGAAATCCAGGTTGGTCGGCATAACCCATGGAGTAATCGTGCTGGATATTAAAGTCTATCAAGTGTTGGTAGGACTGTGGCAATCGGAATCGCAGATAGTGAAATCGATTACGGATAATGTTTCGATGTGTTATCTCGGACAGTCGCTCTGTCTCTATATTGATGCGATTAGCATTTTCAAGTGCTGGGTAGGATGGGTGAATGCCAATCTTTGCATAGTCGTATAGGTTGCGGAGCAGTTTTCGAAACGATGTGTTGGTGTAGTGTATGGGTTTGTCGTAGGTGTCATAGTCTGATACCAATGCAAAAAATATGATATGGTTGCGTGGTTGTGATTTGCATGTATCAAGTATGTACTGAAACGTATCGAAAGGGTCTGGTTCCTGATGGATGAGCACTTTTAATCGTCTAATGGCAAGCTGGCTTTGATGGTTTATAAATACATCTTTCAGCAGTCCAGCGCAAGTGAGTAACATGCCTTTATGTTTGTAGCAATAGGCAGCGTCGATATCAATGGTTGTTTGGATATTGTATTTACGAGCTACGGTCTGAAAATCGGGGTAGTATTGCTTCAAAAGGTCAAGAATAGCGATTGCCCAATGGTCAACTACGCACGATTGAAGAAATCCGTACTCGTAGGCTGCGCTGAGTGTTGCAGGAAATCGTCCGTGTTGGTCGGGTTGAAATGGCAGGTACTCTTCGTAGCGGGAGAGCATGAAGAATGCCGAAGCCAAGGGATCAAAAGGGATGTCGCTGGTGGCACTTGTAGGAAAAAGGGCATGAATGCCGTGAAACATAAAATGACCTAATTCTTGTTTGGATATGCGTGTTTCGAGCAAGAAATGAGAGGATTGTATGAAAGGATAATCATCAACTCGTTCGTTTCCGTAAACCAACTTATATTCTGCTGACTGCCGCAATAGTTGTGTGTCGGTAGTGATTTGGTATGGGATACGGAGGATTGTACCGAGCAGCACGTTGAGTGTATATCCGATGCGGTTTGTAAGTCGGGGTGTGTAAACTAAGAGCATGGATGTTGAATGGTTAAAGCTGAATAGTTGAAGGTTGGTTGTCGTGCACGGTAATTGAGATAACACTTCCTATTGGTATTGCCAAATTCCGTGTGCCTACATGGCCGAAAGGTGCATTAAATAGTACTGGATAGTCGTAGTTTTGGGTGTATTGGCTTATGATGTGATATGCATCGCTGCTAAATGGAACAGCATTATCGTGCATGTCGGTAAATTGACCGACAATCAAGCCTGCCAATTGAGAGAGTTTTCCAGTGCGTTGCATGTTTTGCATCATCCGGTCTATATGGTATAGGTATTCATCGATGTCCTCTATCATTAAAATTTTTCCGCGAGTGTCGATATCGCTGTCAGACCCACATAGGCTGTATAAGATAGACAAATTGCCACCAACTACTGGTGCTGTGGCTGTACCGGCTTGATTTAGTTTGTGTGGAGGTATGGCATAGGGTTGTATGGGCAATCCAAATAGAAGGTCATGGAGTGTATTGGTTGCAGGAGTAGAATTTAGAAGGGCATCATGGGTGATGTTGATAGGCATGATTGCATGAAGCGTCTGGCATGAGGTGTGTTGGTGAATATGGCTGTGCAGTACGGTGATATCGCTGTAGCCGATAATCCATTTAGGATTGGTTTGTAATGATGAAAAGTCAATACGATCGATAATTCTCACTGTCCCATAGCCACCACATGCGCAGAGAATGGCGTGAATAGAAGTGTCGTCAATAGCTTGTTGCAGCAATTTCGCACGGTGGTCGTCGGTACCAGCCAGTTGTCCGTAAGTGGCTTCTACGCCTTGTGGTACCACAACATCAAGCCCCCAAGAGTGCAGCAGTTGTATTGTCGCATCCAAATCGGTGGTGTTGATTTTTCTGGCGGTAGCCACGATGGCTACACGGCAGCCTGCTTTCAGCGGTGGTGGTGCTTTATGGGTATTTTGGTTCATTGATTTGGGTTTTCTTGAGGAACGATGAGATTGCCGTTGTCTGCGAAATGTTGGATGAGGTGGTGGTAGAATGGGTGGGTGTTGAGTGTTTGTGTATTTCCTACGATTATGAGTTTCATCCGAGCTCGAGTGATAGCTACGTTCATTCGTCGTAGGTCACGCAAAAATCCTATCTGTTGCTGGTTGTTATCTCGTACGGTGCTGATGATGATAACATCGCGCTCTTGACCTTGGAATCCATCCACTGTATGTATGCTGATTTGGCTGCGTAATGGTTTTAGCAACCGTTGTGTTTTTATCATTCGGCGCAGCAGTCGGACTTGTGATCTATATGGCGAAATAATGCCTATGTCGATGCGATCATCGATAAAATGTTGCAACCCGATGCTCTCTACATATTCGCGGAGAGTTAGCACCAGCAAACGAGCTTCAGCAGCATTGCTCAAACTTGGTGTTTGTGCTACTTGGTGTTCGGAGTAGTCCAGTGTTGACGTGTCAATCCAAGTGAGGGGAGTGTCCATTATATGGACGAGTCTGTCTGCTACTTCGGGGGCAGCTTTCAGTTTGTCGTGATAAAACCAATTGGATGGGAACTGCATGATGTCTTTGTTCATGCGGTATTGCGTGTCAAGCAGTGACACGCAACTGCTCTTTGTGCTGACCACATGTTGCATCAAGGTGCGGTCTAATCCTTGCCTGGCAGCTTCAACACATTTTACAGTGGGAGGCAACTGCTTATGGTCTCCGCTTAGGATTACGCGGTCGGCTTTGAGTATGGCAGCCCAGCATGCGGGTTCAAGTGCTTGCGCAGCTTCGTCAATAAAAAGCGTGCTGAAATGGCGGCGTTCCATAATTTGATAGGCGCTACCAATTAGTGTGCAAGCAATCACGCGGGATTGTCGAAACAAATCCTCGTTGATTTTGATTTCCAATTCGGTTTGTCGATGACGTAGTCTTTTGAGGTGTGATTGCTGATCGTGTCCATGACCTTGCGAGGAAGAATAGTTGTGGAGGTATTGGTTGATATTCCACAACTCGCCATAGTCAGGGTGGTCGCAATAGCGATGTTCATAGCTGCAAGCCAGCATCTCATCGCTGATACGCAGCGGATTGCCAATACGTAACACAGACACGTTGCGTTTGGTAAGCATCTCGCTAATACAGTCAACAGCAATATTGCTCGGTGCACAAACTAACACTTGTGTCTCGTGAGCCAATACTTCCACAATTGATTCCACCAGTGTGGTGGTTTTTCCAGTGCCTGGAGGGCCGTGTATGATAGCAATTTGTTGAGCTGATACAACTTTTTGAATTGCTATGTTTTGACTATGGTTTAACCATGGTATGGGGGGGACTGAAAAAGCTCTAAACTGTGGCTGAGCTGATCCAATCAGTACTTCTCGTAAAGAAACAAAACGACTGTCGGTACTCGTGGCGGCTTGATGAAGTGCGTCAAGCATTACCTGATAAGAGGTTGTGTCAATGCCCAGTTGGATGCCTAACAACCGTAGTTTTGCATTACTTAATATTGCATCAAGGGCATGCTGTCCAGGTAGTTTTATCTCTATGGTTTGATCTTGAACTCGTTCGATAAAGCAGTTATACGATAGTAGTGAAGTCTCGTCCCCATTTAAGTAAAAAAAATTGACTGTTTTCCCAGGTTCAAAGTCGCTATCGTTATCAAACAGTTCTTCCTCGGTTGCTTGGTAGGTGATGTCGAGTATGAGTTTTCCTAATGGATTGTAATGGTGTCCAACGATGTTAATTGGATAATGACACCCCCCTTCATGCAGTCGTCCCGAGATGTGATGAGGCGATATTGCATGTGAGTAGGCCTCTTTTTCGTAGGCCATCTCAAGCTGTAATAGCTCGGTAAGTCTCTGTAGGTGAGATACGGAGTTTTCCATTAGGATGGAGATTGTCAAGCGGTGTATTTGTCACCGTATAATCTTTTCATCTCATCATCGTCAAGAGCCAGATCTACTTTCACTTTGTACATGTTAGGGTAGCAGAGTATCATCATGAGAACCATAATGATAATCAGCATCAGCAACCGTGTGTCGTGGATTAGTATGATAATAGCACATTCTGCCACCACCACACCTAATGTGGTGCGGTATATAGCTTGGACAAGCGATAGATAACTCTCAACTTTACCAGTCAGGTTGTCGAGTTGTCGTATTCGTGAGGGTTGTTTTTTTATATTTAGGAGTACAATAGATACATCAGCCACAGCCAAAACTGCACCAGCAATGAGTATCCATCTAAACGAATGATTGTTGATGTAAAAACGATACTCACACAGATAGTAAAATGCCAATGTGATAAGCGTGATGCCAATGGAACCGTACAGCCCGATATTGGCCATGCGTGTGATTCCTTTCATTTGTATAGGGTTTTATTTTGTTTGTTGAGTTTTCCTTTGAGAAACTTGGCGGTATATGATTCGGGATGATTGGCGAGATTTTCAGGTGTACCTTGAAATACAACCCGTCCACCGTTGTTACCGCCTTCGGGACCCATGTCAATAACCCAGTCGGCTACTTTGATGATATCGGGGTGATGCTCAATTACGATGATGGTGTGACCTTTGCTAATCAGTTGATTAAATGCCGCAATCAATTTTTGGATGTCATGGAAATGTAATCCCGTGGATGGCTCGTCAAAGATAAAGAGCCGATGGTTAGAGGTTTGACCGTGTACCAAATAGGATGCAAGTTTTATCCTTTGCGCTTCTCCTCCGCTCAAAGTGTTGGACGATTGGCCTAATTTTAGGTATCCCAATCCCACTGCTTGCAAAGGTTCAAGGTGTTCAACGATGCTCTGCAACGTATGTTTGTAGGCGGTGTCGGTCTCAATATATTGTCTGAAAAAGGCGACAGCCTCATCAACGCTCATTTCAAGTACTTGACTTACGTTGATATCGTGATATGTGATTTCGAGTGTGTCCTCTTTGAACCGGGTGCCATGGCATTCGTCACATACTAAATGCAAGTCTGCCATAAACTGCATACCGATGGTTACAATACCCTCACCCTGACAGTGTTCGCATCTGCCACCTTCGGTATTGAACGAAAAATATCCCGACCGGTAACCTCGTGCTTTTGCCAGTGGTTGAGCAGCATAAAGTGCGCGAATCTCCTCGTACGCTTTCATATATGTGGCTGGGTTACTGCGGGATGATTTTCCAATTGGGTTTTGGTCGATGAGTTCGATGTTGCTGATGCGGGATAAATCACCAGATATTTTCATACAGTTGCCTGTATATTCTGGATTGTCGTCCAACTGCCGAGAGAGGCAGTCATATAGGACGTGTTTTACGAGCGATGTCTTGCCAGATCCGCTAACACCCGTAACCACGGTCATCACGCCCAAAGGAAAATCAACATTTATATGTTTCAGATTGTTTGCAAAAGCGCCAATAACAGATATCTTATCTCGCCAGGGACGGCGAGATGTAGGAACTGCTATAAAACGTTGTCCAGACAGGTATTGCAATGTGTAAGATTGTGAGGCGAGACTGTCGTTGGAGGCTTGTTGATTGTAGTCTCCGATGGTGCCAGCATATACCACCTGTCCACCATTGGATCCAGCATCAGGTCCGATGTCAATGACATAATCAGCAGCGCGGATTATATCCTCATCGTGTTCCACAACAATCACGGTATTGCCCAAGTCTCGGAGTTTGCGGAGCACGGAGATAAGTTTGTCGGTATCTCTGCTATGTAAGCCGATAGATGGTTCGTCAAGGATATACATAGATCCCACCAACGAGCTTCCGAGTGATGTTGCTAAATTGATGCGTTGTGATTCTCCTCCGCTCAATGTGCTGGAATGCCGATGTAAAGTGAGGTAACCCAGACCCACCTCAACCAAGTATCCGATGCGGTTGTGTAGCTCCAGCCGCAGTCTGGTAGTGGCTTCGAGTTCTGTGGGTGTGAGTTGTGTCTCGATGTTGGTCAGCCATTGCGCCAATTCTAAAATAGGCATTCGAACCAAATCAGTGATACTGCACCCGCAAATTTTTACATATTCGGTGTCTTTCCGTAGGCGGGAGTCGTGGCAACTCGGACATGTAGTTTTCCCCCTAAAACGCGAAAGCATCACCCGATATTGGATTTTGTAGGATTGCTCTTCAATCTCTTTGAAAAAGCCATCAATGCCTTCCCATGCTCCGCTACCATGCCATAACACATCGTGTTGTTCTTGAGTTAGTTCGCAGTAGGGCGTGTGGATTGGAAAATTATATTCGTTCGCATGTCGGATAAAATATTTTTTCCATTCTTGCATTTTTTCACCGCGCCAGCAGATCACTGCGTCCTCGTACACCGAAAGTGATTTGTTGGGAACAACAAGGTTTTCGTCAATACCGATAACACTGCCATAGCCTTGACAGGTTGGGCAGGCTCCGTAGGGATTGTTAAAACTGAAAAAATTAGGGTTGGGCTTCTCAAAAGCGATGCCATCAGCTTCAAACCGATTGGAGAACTTTGTAATTATAGGGTTGGCATCATCTTTGCTGATGTGTATTATACACTCTCCGCGACCTTCAAAAAAAGCGGTTTGAACCGATTCGGCTACGCGTGAATGCTGGTCATCATCATGTGCGTTTACAACGATACGGTCAACTAACAACTGAATATCGTTGTCGCTTTTTGTCCGTTTTTTAGGAGCGTGTTCAGACTTTTGTGCAAGGGGAATAAAATCATCAATCAAAAGGATTGAACCTTTTACCATTACACGTTGAAATCCCTCTTGTCGCAACATCTCGAGTTGAGCCAACAGCGGGCGGTCATCGGTTATGGTAAGCGGAGCCAGTAGCAGCACAAGCGTGTTGTCTGGCTGGGCATACACATGGTCAACCACATCGCTCACGGTGTGGCGACAAACTTCTACGCCACTTATAGGTGAGAAAGTGCGGCCAATGCGGGCATAGAGCAGTTTGAGATATTCATAGATCTCAGTGGATGTGCCTACAGTTGATCGGGGATTGCTGGTGTTTACCCGTTGCTCTATAGCCACAGCGGGAGAGATGCCATGTATATAGTCAACATCGGGTTTGTTCATGCGTCCCAAAAACTGACGGGCATAACTGCTCAAACTCTCCACATAACGTCGTTGTCCTTCGGCATATAAAGTGTCGAAGGCCAACGACGATTTTCCACTGCCACTCAACCCCGTAATCACTACGAGTTTTCCTTGTGGTATGGTTACGTCTATGTTTTTGAGATTGTTGACGCGTGCGCCTTTAATGATGATGTCCGACAAGAGATTTTTTTTTGATGTGATTATAACTTATCGTTTGATCCCAAGACGTTTACGATTTTGTGTATGTATAGTTTTTTCATACGGTCGCGAGCGGGCTTGAGGTATTTGCGGGGGTCGAATTCAGCGGGTTTCTCTGCCAGTGTTTGACGCACAGCTGCGGTCATGGCAAGACGACTGTCGGAGTCGATATTTATCTTACACACAGCACTGCGTGAGGCTTGCCTTAACTGCTCCTCAGGAATACCAACGGCTTGCTTGAGTTGACCTCCGTTGTGGTTGATGATATCTACCTCTTCTTGAGGCACAGAACTCGAGCCGTGCAGTACGATAGGGAAGCCAGGCAGTTTCTGTTCTATGGCTTTCAGTACATCAAATGCCAACGGAGGAGGAACCAATCTGCCAGTGGTAGGATCGGTAGTGCATTGATCGGGAGTGAACTTATATGCGCCATGGCTGGTACCGATAGAGATGGCCAAGCTATCAACGCCAGTCTTGGTTACAAAATCAATCACCTCTTCAGGTTTGGTATAATGACTTTCAGCCGCTGATACCTCATCTTCTACACCAGCCAATACGCCCAACTCTCCCTCTACGGTAACATCAAACTGATGCGCATATTCTACTACTTTGCGGGTAAGAGCTACGTTTTCGTCGTAGGGCAACGAACTGCCATCAATCATTACGCTGCTAAAACCCATGTCAATGCAGCTTTTGCAAGTCTCATAGCTGTCGCCATGATCTAAGTGCAACACCAACTGGGGTGCCGCCTCACCCAACTCTTTGGCATATTCAACGGCACCTTCTGCCATGTAGCGCAATAGTGTTTGGTTGGCATATTCGCGGGCACCTTTTGATACTTGCAGAATAACAGGCGAATGGGTCTCAACAGCGGCCATCACAATGGCTTGCAGTTGTTCCATATTGTTAAAATTGAAAGCGGGGATGGCATAACCACCGTTTACAGCCTTCGCAAACATGGCTCGTGTGTTGACGAGCCCCAAGTCTTTATAATTTACCATGATTGATTTTTTTTTTTTATTGAATGTATAATAGTTATCCACTATTTGATAACGGCTGGCATGTGCAGTTTATTGTTTTTATACAGCAAACAGTCCATACACAGCGGCTCCTGATCCCGTCATGGACGCATAGAGCGCTCCCTGTTGATACAGCGATTCTTTGGCTTGGGCAAT